>JAGXBI010000088.1 GCA_018971155.1 Burkholderiales bacterium | reverse complement strand
CAGCCGACTCAGGTCGGCAGGCGTGGCATCCAGCACGAAGTTCAGGTGGTCGCTCAGCATCGCGACCAAAGTTAACAGCTTGCCGCCCCGTTTACAACTCCAACCCCAAAACAAAAATGCCGTTCAGCTCTTAACTGAACGGCATTACGCTTCCGGGCGGCTTTTTGTTGGATCATGAAGACGCCGATTTGCGCTTGCGAAACCGGCTGATGGCAGCGAGCTGCGCCGCGGCCTCCATCAGTTCGGCTTGCGCCCTGGCATATTCGATGCGCGAAGTCTGATTCTGGAGCGCTTCGGCGGCCGCTTGGCGGGCAAGTTCGGCTTTGCTCTCGTCGAGGTCGTCGGCGCGCATCACCGTGTCGGCCATGACGGTCACGACACTCGCCTGCACTTCGGCGAAGCCGCCAGCGATGTAGAAAAATATCTCCTCGCCGGACGCTTGCCGGATATGCACGGTACCGGGCCGCAGCGTGGTCAGAAATGGCGCATGGCCGGTCAGCACGCCGAAATCGCCCTGCGCGCCGGGCATCGATACATACTGGGCCTTCCCGGAAAATATCTCGGCTTCGGCACTGACCAGATCGACCCTGAAGATTCCCATCGCCGCCTCTCGTTTAGCGACTCGCCAGCGGACGGCCTCGCCTCAGGCCGCGAGCGCTCAGGCGGCCCAGCGCCGAGCGTTACGGAACATGCGCATCCATGGGCTGTCCACACCCCACGAATCGGGATGCCAACTCATCTGCACGGTGCGGAACACGCGCTCCGGATGCGGCATCATGACCGTGAAGCGTCCGTCGGCCGTGGTGAATGACGTCAACCCTCGCGGTGACCCGTTGGGGTTGAGCGGATAGGCTTCGGTCGGCGCGCCACGATGGTCGACAAAGCGCATCGCGCCGATTGCCTGCTCGATATCGCCCTGGTGCGCGAAGTTGGCAAACCCCTCGCCGTGCGCGACCACGATCGGCGCCTGCGTGCCTTGCATGTCCCTGAAAAACAGCGACGGCGAGTCGAGCACTTCGACCATTGCCAGACGGGCTTCGTACTTGGCCTTGTTATGCGTGAATTTCGGCCAGGCGGCGGCACCGGGAATCATGTTGGCCAGGTTGCTCATCATCTGGCAGCCGTTGCAGACGCCAAGCGCAAACGTATCGGCGCGATCGAAGAACGATGCGAACATGTCGGCCAGCGAATTGTTGAACAGGATCGTCTTGGCCCAGCCTTCGCCGGCGCCCAGCGTGTCGCCATAGGAGAAGCCGCCGCACGCGATGAATCCGCGGAAATCCTGCAGGCTGGCGCGCCCGCCGATCAGGTCGCTCATGTGCACGTCGTATGCGTCGAAGCCGGCGCGGTCGAGCACGTAGGCCATCTCGACATGTGAATTCACGCCCTGCTCGCGCAGCACGGCAACTTTCGGGCGCGCGCCGCTGGCGATGAACGGCGCGGCGATGTCTTCGGCCGGATCGAACGTCAACTTGGGCGACATGCCGGGATCGTCGCCGTCGAGCAGTCCGTCGTATTCGGCGTCGGCACAGGCGGGGTTGTCGCGCAGGCGCGCAATGCGCCAGCTGACTTCGCTCCATGCGCGCTGCAGCTCGATGCGCGACGCACTAAATACCTGCTTCGCATCGCGGTAGATTTCAACCACGTCGCTGGCGTTGGGCTTGCCGATCACGTGGCTGCATTGCGACAGGCCATGCTGGCGCAGCGTTTGCAGAACTTCATCGCGGTGCGCGGCGCGCACCTGCAACACGGCGCCCAGTTCTTCGTTGAACAGGGCTCGCAGCGTCATGTCGTCGCGGCGGCCGGCGGTTTGGCGGGCCCAGTCCTTGGCGTCGCCGTAATCGAATTCATGCGCCTGATCCAGCACCAGCATGTCGACGTTGAGAGACACGCCGGCATGGCCGGCAAACGCCATTTCGCATACCGTGGCGAACAGCCCGCCGTCGGACCGGTCGTGATACGCGAGCAGCTTGCCCTGCGCGTTGAGCTGCTGGATGGCCGAAAAAAACCGCTTGAGATCTTCCGGATCGTCGACGTCCGGCGTGACATCTCCCAACTGCTGGGTGACCTGCGCGAGGATGCTGCCCCCCAGACGGTTGCGGCCACGGCCCAGGTCGACCGCGATCAGCACGGTATCGCCGGCGGTATCGATACGCTGCAATTGCGGCGTCAGGTGCCGGCGCACGTCGGCGACCGGAGCGAATGCCGAGATGATCAGCGAGACCGGCGCAACCACCTCCTTCGCGGCGTCGCCTTCACGCCATTGCGTGCGCATCGACAACGAATCCTTGCCGACCGGGATCGACAGGCCCAGCGCCGGACAGAGTTCCATGCCGACCGCTTTGACGGTATCGAACAGCCGGGCGTCTTCGCCCGGCGCGCCACACGCGGCCATCCAGTTGGCCGAGAGTTTGATCTGCGCGAGCGACTCGATCGGTGCAGCGGCGATATTGGTGATAGCCTCGCCCACCGCCATGCGGCCGGACGCCGGCGCATCGACTACCGCCAATGGCGTGCGCTCGCCCATGGTCATGGCTTCGCCGCGGTAACCGGCAAAGTCCATCGCAGTGATGGCGCAGTCGGCCACCGGCACCTGCCATGGGCCGACCATCTGGTCGCGCACCGTCAACCCGCCGACGGCACGGTCGCCGATCGTGATAAGGAAGGATTTGCTGGCCACCGTCGGATGCCTGAGCACATCGCGCGCAACGTCGGCCAGCGCCAGGCCGGTGAGGTCGACCGGCGCACCCCTCGTGGCCATGCGCGTGACGTCACGGTGCATCCGCGGCGTCTTGCCGAGCAGCACGTCCATCGGCATGTCGACTGGCGCCGCGCTGCCGGCCGGCGCCTCGGCGTCGACCAGTTGCAATTGTCGTTCTTCGGTGGCTACACCGACCACCGCGAACGGGCAGCGCTCGCGTTCGCACATGGCCTCAAACGCGGGCAGGTCGTTTGGTGCGATGGCCAGTACGTAACGCTCCTGCGCTTCGTTGCTCCAGATTTCAGCGGGCGACATGCCGCTCTCTTCCAGCTGGATGTGGCGCAAGTCGAAGCGCGCGCCGCGCCCGGCGCCATCGACGAGTTCGGGAAATGCATTGGACAAGCCGCCCGCGCCGACATCGTGGATGGACAAAATCGGATTGCGATCTCCCAGCGCCCAGCACGCATTGATGACTTCCTGGGCGCGGCGCTGGATTTCCGGGTTGCCCCGCTGCACCGAGTTGAAGTCGAGTTCGGCCGCGTTGGTGCCGGTAGCCATCGAACTGGCCGCACCGCCGCCGATGCCGATGCGCATGCCCGGCCCGCCGATCTGGATCAGCAGCGAGCCGGCCGGGAGATCTTGCTTGTGCGTGTGCGCGTCGTCGATATTGCCGATGCCGCCGGCGATCATGATCGGCTTGTGGTAGCCGCGCACGCTTCCACCGACGTTCTGCTCGTAGGCGCGGAAGTAGCCGCCCAGGTTGGGTCGCCCGAATTCGTTGTTGAATGCCGCGCCGCCCAGCGGGCCTTCGATCATGATCTGCAGCGGCGAGGCGATGCGATCGGGCTGTCCATAGCGGCCCGGCGCCGCGTCGGGGCGACGCTCGGCCAGCGGCTGCGTGACGTCCTGCGCACTCTCCCACGCCGCGTTCGCCTCCGGCAGGTTCAGGTTCGAGACCGTGAAGCCGCACAGGCCCGCTTTGGGCGTGGCGCCCCGACCGGTCGCGCCTTCGTCGCGAATCTCGCCGCCCGCACCGGTCGAAGCCCCGGGGAACGGGGAGATCGCGGTCGGATGGTTGTGCGTCTCCACCTTCATCAAGGTGTGCGTGAGCGCATCGACGCGCTGGTAGCGCCGCGCGCCGCTGCCGGCACCTTGCGGGTACCAGCGCTCGACCACGGCCCCGGCCATGACCGCGGCATTGTCGGAGTACGCAACGATGGTTCCCTGCGGGTTGAGCGCATGCGTGTTCTTGATCATCTGGAACAGCGATTTGTCCTGCGGCTCGCCGTCGATGGTCCACTGCGCGTTGAAGATCTTGTGGCGGCAATGCTCGCTGTTGGCCTGCGCGAACATCATCAGCTCGACGTCAGTCGGATTGCGCCCGAGCCCTCGGAACGCGTCGACCAGGTAGTCGATTTCATCGTCGGCCAGCGCCAGGCCCAGGGCAAGGTTGGCCTCCTCCAGCGCGGCGCGCCCCTTGCCTGTCACGTCAACTGTTTGCAGCGGTTTGGCGGGCAGGTCCTCGAACAGCGCATAGGCGTCTTCGCGGCTGCTCACCACGGTCTCGGTCATGCGGTCGTGCAGCAGTGCGGCAACACTCGACAACGCCGCCGCATCCAACGCGCGGCGTCCGCCCAGCAAGCCGCTTTTGATCGACAGCGTGTATTCGATGCCGCGCTCGATGCGCCGGATATTGCTCAGTCCGCAGTTGTGGGCGATATCGGTGGCCTTGCTTGCCCACGGGGAAATCGTGCCGAAGCGGGGAATGACGAGCAGTTTGTCGCCGGCCGCCTGGTCCTGCGTCGGTTCGCCATAAGTCAGCAGCGCGCTGATTTGATCGGTCTGCCCAGCATCAAGCGGTGTCGTGCAGGCGACCCAATGGACGTAACGGGCATGCACGCTCTGAATACTGGATTCGATGGCCTGGAGGTTTTGCAGCAGGCGCTGTTGGCGAAAGTCGGATAGCGCCGCGGCGCCGGCGAAGCAAGCAATATGGGTGGTCATGAAAGCGGCAGGCACGCTAGAGATAACAAATGGCGGGAGGGCAAACAACGAGGCACAATTATACCTTGCCTGACCGCTCTTTTCCGTGCGCCTTCAGCGTAGCCAGGCGGTCTCTGGTAAGCTATCGGCCGCGTTAGCCGCGACGTTCATAAGAATTCCAGGCGGTCAGTCAAACCACACGGCCACGAACCAGAGCATGAAGGTTATCGTCATCGGCGGGGGCATCATCGGCACCTGCAGCGCTTATTATCTTGCCCAGGCCGGTCATGAAGTCGTGCTGCTCGAGCGCAACAGCACCGTTGCGCAGGAGAGCAGCTTCGGCAATGCCGGTGTCATTGCGCCGGGCTACGTGACGCCATGGGCCGCCCCGGGCATGCCGCGCAAGCTGCTCGGTTATATGTTCAGCAGCACCAGCCCGTTGGTCTTCCGCCCGGGATTGTCCGCCGGTAGCTGGCGCTGGGCCTTGCGCTGGTTGGGCCAGTGCAGGCTCGAGCGCTATCGCCGCAACCGCAGCCGCATGCAGCGCCTGGCTTTCTATAGCCAGACGTGCCTGCACGATCTGCGCGAGCAGCTCGAACTCGATTACGAACAAACGCGCGGTTACCTGCAATTGTTCCGCACCGAGCGGGATATCAGACTCTCGGAGCCGGGCCGCGCAATGCTTGCCGAAAACGGTGTGGCGCATAAACTGCTGAGCGCGCAGGAATGCCGCACGCTGGAGCCCGCGCTGTCGCCCGATGCGCCGCTGGCCGGCGGCCTGCATTTGCCGAACGACGAGACCGGCAATTGCCCGCTGTTCGCCAAACGACTGGCACAGATTGCGCGCAATATGGGAGTCGCCATCGAGTGCGAGACTCGCGTCGCCGCGATTCAGTCGCACACCGGCAAGCATCGCATGCAGGTCCAGACGCAACACGCGACGACCGGACAAACAGCGATTCAAGAGGCAGACGCGGTGGTGGTGGCCGCCGGGGTCGCCAGCGCCGAATTGCTCGGGTCGCTCGGCATTCGCCTTCCACTGTGGCCGATCAAGGGCTATTCGCTGACGGCGACGGTCAGGGGAGAGTTGTTTGTGCCGCGCATCGCGGTGATGGACGAGTCTTACAAGGTCGCCATCACGCCGCAAGGCAATCGCCTGCGCATTGCCGGTACCGCGGAACTGGGCGATCGGCAACTGGTTTTGCGGCAAAGCGCCATCAACACGCTGCATAAGGTGGCGGCCGACTGGTTCCCCGGCGCGGCCCGCTACCACGAAGCGCGCGCCTGGGTCGGGGCTCGCCCGATGCTGCCCGATGGCCCGCCGCTGCTCGGCCCAACCCATTTGCCGGGATTGTTTCTGAATCTTGGCCACGGCTCGACCGGCTGGGCGATGGCCTGCGGTTCCGGCAGGGTGGTTGCCGATCTGATCAGTGGCCGGCCGGCCGAGATCGATCTCGACGGATTGACGCTGGCGCGCTATCAGCGCGCATGACGCCCCCTATTCCTCTTTTGCCGGGTAGGGGCCACGACTGGATGGTCACAGGTTCCGGCGAAGCGGGCTGCGAGCGCATAATGTGGTCTGGTCGATTCGCTGCCCTGCCCTATGCTGAAACCGCCCTTCCTGCCCCTGTATGACGTCGCCAGGCTGCGTCGCATCGAACAACGGGCTCAGGCCCAGCTCGCGCCGCACGCGCTCATGGCGCACGCCGGCCGCGCGGCTGCCAACTGGCTCTATGGCGAGTTGGCGCGCACACCGGTCGATGCCCGTCCGATCCTGATTCTGGCCGGCCCCGGCAATAATGGCGGCGACGCCCTGGT
The DNA here is from genome assembly GCA_018971155.1 of Burkholderiales bacterium. GTDB lineage: Bacteria > Pseudomonadota > Gammaproteobacteria > Burkholderiales > Burkholderiaceae > Pandoraea. Next base: position 4,646 of record JAGXBI010000088.1, on the reverse strand, counting down.
GCTGTCGGCGGAGCTGGCTCGTCGCGGCGTGCCGGTCGAGGTCTGGCTGCTGGCACCACCCGTCACCGACGATGCCCGCTGGGCGCTGACCGAGGCGCAGGCAGCCGGCGTGCCGATCGCGCCGGTGCCGGCCTCGCTGCCCAGCCATGCCGATACGGGCTTTCCCTATCATTGGGGTGTCGACGGGCTGTTCGGCATCGGCCTGTCACGCGCCCTGGACGAGCCGACCGGCGCGCTGGTGACGTGGTTCAACGCGCAGCCGTTTCGCCGGCTGGCGCTGGATGTACCCAGTGGGCTACTCGCCGACGTGGGCCAGCCAGCCGGCCGGCGCGAACATGTCGTGCGGGCGGATGCCACGATTGCCTTCCTGGGCGCCACGCCGGGACTCTACACGGGCATCGGGCGCGATTGCGCCGGCACGGTTTCGGTCGACACGCTCGGGGTCAGTATCGACGAGTCGGGTGCGACCGGCGGTGAATCGCCGCGCGCCTGGCTCAATACGCCGGCGCTGTTCGCAGCCCATTTGCCGCGCCGGCGGCACGCCAGCCACAAGGGCACGTACGGCGCGCTGGCCGTGCTGGGCGGCAATCGAGGCATGCTCGGCGCGCCCGTTCTGGCCGCACGCGCCGCACTTCACCTGGGCGCCGGACGTGTCCACGTCGGCTTCGTTGCGCCCGATTTTCCGCCATATGACAGTTTGCAACCCGAATTGATGCTTCGCCATGCGCCAGCTGTCGAGCGCACAGAGATGCAGGCGCTGGCGGCAGGCCCGGGCATGGGCCAGGACGAGAGCGCGCATGCTTGCCTGGCCGCTGCGCTGAATCATCCGGATAGCTCGCTGGTACTCGACGCCGACGCGCTGAACTTGTTGTCGGCGCACACAGAGTTCGCTGATCTGCTGCGGCGGCGCGCAGTACCGGCCGTGGTCACCCCGCACCCCCTGGAGGCCGCCCGTCTGTTGGGGTGCGATGCTGCCGCAGTGCAGGCGGATCGACTGAGCGCGGCGCGCGAGCTGGCCCAGCGCTATGGCGCGGTTGCAGTGATCAAAGGCTCGGGCACGATCATCGATGACGGTGAATATACGTTGATCAATCCGACCGGCAACGCCGGGCTGGCGAGCGCTGGTTCGGGAGACGTGCTGACCGGCATGGTCGGCGCCCTGCTCGCGCAAGGCATGCCGCCTCTGTCGGCCGCGTCAGTGGCTGTCTATGTGCATGGGCGCGCGGCTGAGCGCCTGACAGACGCCGGCTGCGGCCCGGCAGGATTGACCGCAGGCGAACTGCTTGGTGCGGCGCGTGCCGAATTCAATAGCTGGCTGCAAACAGCGTAGCCGCCGCCATACCCCGCCAGGCCGGCTGCGTCGCATGCAACCTATCACGTCGATCGAGCGGACGCAGCCGCATGCGATGACGGCGGTGCGCGAAACAGTTGCGCGCTATGTGGCGGCTTGAGCCGGCGTGACCAGACGCCCGCCCGAGAGTGTGAAAATGCGATCGCAACGCTGCGCGATCGCCGGATCGTGCGTAACCAGCACCAGCGTGGCGCCGCTGGCACGATTCATCGCGAACATCAGGTCGATCACCTTCTCGCCGGTCGCGGTATCGAGACTGCCGGTCGGTTCGTCGGCGAACAGTATGGCCGGCTCGGTCACAAAGGCCCGCGCGAGCGCAACGCGCTGCTGCTCGCCGCCGGATAGCTGCTTGGGGTAATGCGATAGCCGGCTGGCCAACCCGACACGCTCGAGCAGGTGCCTGGCCCGTGCATCGACATCGTCCGTATCGCCCAGCAGTTCGAGCGGCAACATGACGTTTTCCAGCGCAGTCAAATGCGGCATGAGTTGAAAGGACTGGAACACGAAGCCGACCTGTTTGCGTCGCAGCGCCGCTCTGCCCTCTTCGTCGAGATCACCCAGCGACTGCCCGAGCAGCCGCACGGTGCCGTGGGTCGGCAGATCCAACCCCGCCAGCAAGCCCAGCAACGTCGATTTGCCGGAGCCCGAAGCACCAACGATGGCCACACTCTGTGCGCGCGACACGCGCAGGCTGATATCCTGCAAGATGGCAAGATCGCCGGTGGCATCGTGCAGCGTTTTGCCCAAACCCTGGGCGTCGATCACAGTATCGGGAATGGATAGCATGTTGAAATGGATCCGAGGTATCGGTTTCGCGGTCATCTTCGGCTTGACCGCGCCACTGGCCGGCGCCGCGCCGGCACAGCCGCAACACGCGCCTGTGCTGCTGGTGCTCGGCGACAGTCTGTCGGCCGAATACGGGATTGCGCGAGGCACTGGCTGGGTCGCATTGCTGCAACAGGCGTTGGAAAAGGACGGCTTCGATTATAGCGTCGTCAACGCAAGCATCAGCGGCGACACGACCAGCGACGGCATGGCGCGCCTGCCTGCGCTGCTGGGCCGCTATCGGCCAGCCATTACCGTGATCGAACTGGGCGCCAACGACGCCCTGCGGGGCATCCCGCTGTCACTGACGGAGCGCAATTTGCACGATATGGCCAGCGCGGCGCGGCGCGCTCAAAGTCGCGTGATGTTGATCGGCATGCGCATACCGCCAAATTACGGCCCCGATTACACGGAACGCTTTTTCAACATGTTCGGTGCGATCGCCAAAGCCCAAAAGCTCGCCTATACACCGTTTCTGCTGGAAGGTATCGCCGGGCGCCGCGATCTGTTTCAGGCGGATCAGATGCACCCGCTGGCCGTTGCGCAGCCCTATCTGCTACGCAACGTATGGCCGGCATTGCGGCCGCTGCTGGGAAAGCCGCACCCGACGAAACCGCTCGCGCGATGATCGCAAGGCCGTTTGACGCCGGCGAATCGATAGCCAAAAAAAACGCGAGCTTTCGCTCGCGTTCCCCGGCCCTTTGCTGCGGGCCCGAATCACTGCGCCTGACTACTGCTGTTGATTCGTCTTTGCGCCAATTGCGTTGGGGTTGATTTTCACCTTTGTGTTCGCTCTCAAATCGGCGACGTAGGCATCGAATTCCGCCTGCCCGATGATCTGCGCCAACTGTTGCGTCTCGGCGGCGGTGCGCGATGCGTCGGCCGGCGTGGCGGCCGGTTGCGAGACTTTGTTGATGCGGTAAATCGCGTAACCCTGATTACCCAGATCGACGCCCGCATAAGCCGGCAGCTTGGTGGCATCCGCCTTGAATATCTCGCTCAGCGCGGCGGGCGCAACCTTGCCTGGATTGTCTCGGGAGACAGTCTGCACCGGACCGAAGCCGTCGGCCGACGCGCTCTTGCGCAAATCAGCCAGCTTGGCTTCGCCATCCTTTTTGGCTTCAGCGGTGGCCTGCTCCGACACGTACTTGCTGCTGACCTGCGTCTCGATCTTATCGAGCGGCGGGACGGCCGCCGGATGGTAGGCCGTCACGTGGGCGGAAACCAGCACGCCTTGTCCGACGTCCACCGCTTCCGTATTGTGTTTTTTCTGGAGCGAGTCATCGCTGAAGATCGCCTTCAGCAATTTCGGGTTGTTCAGCGGGCTGTCGGCGCCCAATGCGGGATTGGGCGTGCGTTGAACATCGGCGGTCTGGATTTTCAAATGGAGCTTGTCAGCCACCGGCTGCAGACTGTCTGGTTGATCGAACACCAGATTGGTCAGCTGATCGGCTTGCTTGGCATAGATCTTTGCCTGCTCTTTCTGCTGGTACTCCTTGAGCAACTGGTCCTTGACCTGATCGAAAGGCTGAGTCTGGGCAGGTTTGATCCCTGTGAGCATCAGGATATGGTAGCCGTAGTCGGTCTGCACCAGATTGCTGATTTCGTTGAGCTTGAGGTTGAACGCGGCGTCCGAGAAAGGTTTGACCATGGCGTCGCGGCCGAAGTAACCGAGGTCACCGCCCTTGGCGGCCGATCCTGGATCCTGTGAGTCCTGCTTGGCCAGCTTGGCGAACTCGTCGGGATGCTTGCGCACTTCGTCGAGAATCGACTGTGCCTTGGCCTTCGCCGCAGCGCGCTGCGCGGGTGTCGCATCGCGTGGCACGGCGATCAGGATATGGCTGACGCGGCGCTGCTCGGGAACCTTGAAATGATCGATTTGCTGCTCGTAAAGTTTCTTGAGCGTATCGTCGCCGGGCGCGGGCACCGCGGTCTGGACGTCCTTGGGATCGAGCACGACATAACTGATCTGCGCGGTCTCGGGCGTTTTGAAAGCCTCTTTGTGCTGCTCGTAATAGGCTTTCAGCTGGTCGGGCGTCGGCTTGATTTTAGCCGCATAGGCCGATGCCGGCAGCACCAGTTCCTGGACGTCGCGTTGTTGGGCACGCAACGTCGCAAAGCGTTCGGCAACCGCTTTGGGCAACCAGGCGCTGCCCTGAATGTTTTCCGGAATCTGACGGGATGCCAGTTCGTAGCGGATTTGCGCATCGAGCTGATTGGGCGTCAGGCGCTGCGCAGCAAGCAACTGCTCATAGGCCTTCAGGTCGATGCTGCCGTCTGGACGGCGCAATTGCTGAATCGCGGGAATCGCGAGGATCGCCTCGCGCACCTGCGCGTCGGAGGCGGTGAGATGCTTGTTCAGCATCTGTTCGGTCAACAAGCGCTGCTGAATCAAATTGTCGAGTATGGCCTGACGCAGTGCCGGTGTATTGATCTTGCTGACGTCGATCGAGTCGCCAAACATCTGGCT
>JAGXBI010000087.1 GCA_018971155.1 Burkholderiales bacterium | reverse complement strand
GCCGGCGGACTCGCTTCGGGCCGGCGCGCCCGGATGTCGCGCCGCCGCGGTGATCCATTCCTTGAAAGCCATGACCGCGTCGTCGTCCGCGCGCTCGGTGTTCACCACCAGCGTGTAATCGGGGCCGCGCCAGACCGGCTTCGAGATCGGACAGACCAGACGCCCGGTGGCAATCTCGCGCTCGATCAGCGGCAGCGACGCCAACGTCACGCCGAGGCCTTCGGTGGCCGCGCCCAGTTGCAGAAAGACATGATCGAAGTCGAGATGGCGCACGCCCCGCAGGCCCGGCGCGCCGGCCTCGCGCAGCCAGTCGGACCAGGCGCCGCGCGTGCTCGTCGAGTGCAGCAGCGTGTGATTGCGCAGATCGGCAACCGTTCTGATCGGATGGTTGAGCAGCACCGCCGGACTGCAGGCCGGCAGCCGCAAGTCGGGCATCAGCGGCGTCGACACGAGGCCCGCGGCTTCCTCCGGCCCCGAGCGCACGCCAACGTCGAATGCATCGCCGACATAACGCAGCCGGCGCGAGGCCGTTGAGAGCCGCACCTCGATGTCGGGATAGCGGGCCTGGAAATTCGCCAGGCGGGGGATCAGCCAGCACAAGGCGAAGCTCGCCAGCGCATTGACGCGCACCACCCCGGTGATGCGGCGCGGCATCGATTCGTGGCGCAGCCGGGTGACCGAGCTGCTCAGGCGCGCAAACGCGCCGTTGACGTCGCTGAGCAGCGCGGCGCCTTCGTCGGTCAACACCACGCCGCGCGAGCGGCGTTCGAAAAGCGGCACACCGAACCAATCCTCCAGCAACCGGATCTGTTTGCCGACCGCCCAATGCGTGACGTGCAGATCGCTTGCCGCCGCCGCGAAGCTCCCCAGGCGGGCCACCGCCTCGAAGTGCCGCAACGCATTCAATGGCGGTAATTTTTCGGCATCCTTGGCGGTGCGTTTGACGGTGCTCATAAGGTGACTTTTTCTCCCGGCTGACTCAATATTACGTCAGTTGCGGCCCATGGGTGGCGAACCTAGACTATCGATGTTACGCAACACGACGCCGGCGCTGCCGCCCAAGCCCGCGCCAGCGCGAATCGCTTGAACCATGAGACCTTTCTCTTTCTCCAGCCCCGCGACCGACCCGGCCGACACAATCGACGCGGCCGACGGCCTCGGCCCGGCGACGGCCGCATCACGCACCCGCGTGTTATGGATCTCGTGCATGGCGCATGCGCTGCACGATGGGTACACCGACATGATTTACGCGCTACTGCCCATCTGGCAGGCGGACTTCGGGCTCGATTACGGCGCCCTGGCAATCGTGCGCGGCGTCTATGCGGGCACCATGGCCGCGCTGCAGATGCCCGCCGGGCGCCTGGCCCGGAGCTTCGGCACGCGGGCGACGCTTGCGCTGGGCACGTTGCTGGCCGCGTTGGGCTATGCGGTCGCGGGCGTGTCCGGCACGCTGGTGGGCCTGTGCGTGGCGCTCGCCGTCTCGGGCAGCGGCTCGAGCACGCAACATCCGCTGGCTTCGGGCGCCGTCGCGCGGGCATACGGCCGCGACGCACGCGGCCCGCTCAGTGTCTACAATTTCTCCGGCGATCTCGGCAAAGCGGCGCTGCCGGCCGCCATCTCGCTGCTGATTACCTTCATGCCGTGGCGCCATGCGCTTTGGGCCCTGTCCACCGTGGGCATCCTGTTCGCGCTGGCAATTGCACTTTTTCTCCCGTCGGTACCGCGCGGCGAACCGTCGCCCACCGATGCGCCCCGCGCCGCCCGCGGCGGCTCGCGATCGGGCTTTTCATGGCTGTTCACGATCGGCGTGCTCGACACCGCCGTGCGCATGGGGTTGTTGACCTTCCTGCCCTTTCTGCTGAAAGAAAAAGGCATCTCGCCACCGATGATTGGCACCGCGCTCGCGCTCGTCTTCATCGGCGGCGCCGCCGGCAAGTTCGTGTGCGGCTGGCTCGGCGCGCGCCTGGGCGTCATCGGCACGGTGTTCGCCACCGAGGGCGGCACGGCCGCGCTGATACTGGCCGTGATCTACCTGCCGTTGACCCCGGCGATGATCCTGTTGCCGGTGCTTGGCGTGATGCTCAACGGCACCTCGTCCGTGCTGTACGGCACCGTGCCCGAGCTGACCCCGGTCGAGCGCACCGAACGGGCGTTTGCGCTCTTTTACACCGGCACCATCGCGGCCGGCGCACTGGCTCCGGTGGCTTACGGCTTTCTGGGCGACCGCATCGGCGTGCATGGCGCGACGATCGCCACCGCGGTGTCGGCGCTGGCCATCTATCCGCTTGCGCTGGCGCTTCGGCCGCATCTGCGCGCGGCGTGAGAACGTGCGCCGCGCGCTCGCTCCGCCATCGGTCCACAGCGGGGCGCATCGCGTGCCAGCGCTATTGCCGCACGGCGGCAGTCCGGGCCGCCTGCGACGCCAACCGCGCCAGCACCTTCACGGCCCCCGGAATCTCGTCGGCCGATGTGTTGCCGTAGCCGATCACCAGCCCGTTTTCCTGCGCACCGCCGTCGCTCGTGAAGCGCGACAGCGCCCCCACGCCGATCCGATGAGCCTGGGCCAGCTCGGCCAGCTTGCGGTCGGCAATATGCGGGGGCAGGCGCAGGCTCAGGTGCATGCCGCAGTTGCCGCCCAGAATGGGCGCCTGCGCGAAATGCCGGCCCAGCGCGTCGCGCAGCACCTGCTGCCGCTCGCGGTACAGGCGGCGCATGCGCCCAAGATGCCGGGCGAACTCGCCGCTGTCGATGAAGTCGGCGAGCGCCAGCTGGTCGAGCCGGTGGCCGCCGCGCAGCAGCTCCTGCAAGGCCAGCCGGGAGGGTTCGACAATGCCGCGCGGCAACACGACGAAGCCGATGCGCAGCGCCGGAAACATCGTCTTGCTGAACGAGCCGACATAGAGCACCGGCGCATCGGGCACCAGCCCCTGCATGCTGGCGATCGGCTCGCCGGTGTGGCGAAACTCGCCGTCGTAGTCGTCCTCGATCAGCCACGCGCCGGCGCGTCTGGCCTGGGCGATCAGTTCGAGCCGGCGGGCGACCGACAGCACGGCGCCGGTCGGATATTGATGCGCGGGCGTCGTATAGACGAGCTTCGGCGCATGCGTGCGCCAGGCGTTGGCGGGCACGGCCAGCCCTTCGTGGTCGACGGGTATCGGCACGATGCGCAGATCGCCGGCACGGAATGCCGCGCGCGCGCCGCGATAGCCAGGATCATCCACCCAGCCCACGTCGCCGGGGTCGGCCAGCAGCGTCACGCACAGATTCAGCGCCTCCTGCGCGCCGCCCGTGATGACCACTTGCGCGCCATCGCAGCGCACGCCCCGCGCGATGCGCAGATGCGCGGCGATGGCCTCGCGCAGCACCGGCTCGCCGGCCGGGTCGCCATAGCCCAGCGCACGGGGCTGCGCGCTTTGCAATGCGCGCTCGACACAGCGGCGCCAAACTGCCAGGGGAAAACGATCCAGCGCCGGCGTGCCCGCCCCGAGCAGCGCCTCGCGCACCGGGCGCAGGCCCACGCCGGCAAACCCGGCAAGCCGCCGCGCCAGCGCCGGCGGCGCGAACGCGGCATCGGCCGCAAGCTCGTTTCGCAGCGCCGCGCTCGACAGCGCGCTCACCCGCGTGCCCTGCCGATCGGCGATCACATAGCCCTGCGCGGCCAGATGGTCGTAGGCGATCACCACCGTGTTGCGCGACACGCCAAGCTCGGCGGCCAGCAGCCGCGACGAGGGCAGCAACGCCGCGGCCGGCAGGCGGCCCGACAGAATCGCCTGTTGCAGGCGCTCGATCAGCTGCTTTTGCAGCGGCACGGGTTTGCCGGTCGGCGCAGTCGCCCCTGGCGTCAACGGGCCGATGATTTCGATCATGGTGCCTGGACCTATGAAATGATCAATTCCTGGATCTTTTTAACGTACCACAGCTGCCGTATCTTACGTGCAGAACACGACTCACCCTGACTCATACCCGCGGAAAAAAGGAGATTGACATGGCGTCCCGACTCAACGAATACCAGCAGCCGATCGGCGCCGCCCTGCCCGACTGGCAAGGCGCGCGGCTGCCGGAACGGGTGACGCTGGCGGGACGCTATTGCCGGATCGAACCCGTCGCGGTCGAGCGGCATGCCGCCGAACTGTTCGAGGCCTACCGGGATGCGCCCGACGGCCGCGACTGGACCTATCTGTCGGTCGGGCCATTCGCGACGCTCGACGCTTACCGGACGCATTTGACGAGCGCCGCGCAAAGCCGCGACCCGATGCATTACGCGGTGATCGACCTGGCCACCGGCAAGGCGGTCGGCACCTTCGCGCTGATGCGCATCGATGCGGCCAACGGCGTGATCGAAGTCGGGCACGTCACCTATTCGCCGCGCCTGAAGCGCACCCGCATCGCCACCGAGGCGCTGGCGCTGCTGATGAAATACGTATTCGAGGATCTCGGCTACCGCCGCTTCGAGTGGAAATGCGATGCGCTCAACGAGCCCTCGCGGGCTGCGGCCTTGCGCTACGGTTTCACTTTCGAGGGGATTTTTCGCCAGGCGATCGTCACGCGCGGGCGCAACCGCGACACTGCGTGGCATTCGATCATCGACAGCGAATACCCGGCGCTGCGCGCTGCCTATGCACGATGGCTCGATCCGCACAATTTCGATGCGCAGGGCCAGCAGCTCGAGACGCTCGCGAGTTGCATCGCGAAGGACGCGTCGCGCCCCGACCGGCCTCTGGCATCAGGCTGATCGAGGCCGGCGCCCGGTCTCAGGCGGCCATCTCGCCGCGACGCGTCGCGGCAGCGTAGCCCAGCACGCACGCCACCAGTGCCAGCGGAATGAACGACACCCACAGCACGGCGCTCCAGCCGTAGGCGTTCAAAAGGCTGCCCGAGAGGAACGAACCGCAGGCGATCGTCCCGAACACGATGAAGTCGTTCATCGATTGCACGCGGGCTTTTTCTTCGGGCCGATGGCATTCGAGCACCAGCGCGGAGGCACCCACGAAGCCGAAGTTCCAGCCCAGGCCCAGCAGGATGAGCGTGAGCCAGAAGTGCGCGACATCGATACCCGCCAGGCCAGTCGCCGCCGCGCATCCGATCAGCGTGAGCCCCGTGACGACCACCCGCTGCGCGCCAAAGCGCGCGATAACGCGGCCGGTGAAGAAACTGGGCGCGTACATGGCGATGACGTGCCACTGAATGCCCAGATTGGCGGACTTTTGCGTCAGGCCGCACATCTGCATCGCCAATGGCGCGGCGGTCATCAAAAAATTCATCAGCAGGTAGGACACGGCCGCGCAGATCACCGCGGTGACGAATAGCGGCTGCCGAACGATCTCCCGCATCGGACGCCCGACAGTCGCTGCCGTCTTGACCGACGCTGATGCCGATACCGGCACCGGAATGCGCACGCCCCACAGCACCAGCGCCGCCAGCACGGCGACCGCGGCTTGTGCCACGAACGTCGCCGCGAAGGTATGCGGCGTCCACAGGTTCATCGTGTAGTTCACGAGCTGCGGCCCGATTACGCCGGCGACGACGCCGCCGGCCATGACGAACGACAACGCCCGCGCGCGGCGATCGGGCGGCACGCAATCGGCCGCCGAAAACCGGAAGGAAAGCACCACCGCCGCATAGGCGCCGCCGAAGAACATCGCCGTGCAAAACAGCGCAAACGAGCCGAGCACGACGGCCAGCGCGGCAAGCAGCCCCACCAGCACGCCGCATGCCGTGCCCAGCAAAAACGCGGCACGCCGCCCGAACCGCTGGGCGACGATGCCGGCCGGCAGCGAGCATGCCGCCATGCCCACGACGAATATCGAAATCGGCAGCGTCGCGAGCGCGCGGTCGGGCGCCAATGCATTGCCGACGATCGAGCCGGTCGCATACACCACCGTCGAATTCGCGCCGGCCAGCGCCTGTGCGATCGTGAGCCTTGCGACGTTGCCGCTGGCGCGGGCATAGAGGCGGTCGTCAGAATGCACGATGCGCCCTCTTCATCGCCGGGGTCATCCGGCAAGCAGTCACGCCCCGCCCACCTTGCCCGCAAGCGCGCAGCTTCTTCACCCGCGTCGCCCTGTTGATACTTTTCACGTTGGATGTCCCCAGTGTCGTTTGCGCGGCCCTCGTTGGCCGTGATTGGCAGCCCGGCACCGCATGGCACCGGCCTCAGCGCCGATGGTTCTTTACCGCATTGTATGGGGCATCGCCCAATACCGCGCGCACTCCCGCGCCGGCCGCCTCGATGGCGCCCGCGACATAGCCCGGGAATTGCGGCGACCATTCGCTCGCAATGCCGACCAGCGCATCGCGCCACACGCCCTCGCCGGCCGTGGCGGCCGGCGCGGCGGCGTGTTCGGCCGGGCCGCTCAGGTCGTCGGCGGTGGCGGTGAGCGGGTCGGCGGACCAATCCTTGACGAACTCCTCGCGGGGGCGCGCGGCCGGCTCGCCGAAGAGCCGCGTCAACTGCGCCCGGCAGTGCTCGCGCAACGCGTCATCGGACAGACGCCGGCGCGCTTGCGCGGCGATCCCGAAAAAACCGAACAGCGCGGCACGGCCGCCCGGCATCGATGCATCGTGGATTTCGACCAGCGGGCCGCAGGCGCTGCGCGCCTCGCCGGAGAGCCCCCGATCGCGCCAGAACGGCGCATCGTAGACGGCAACGTACTTGGCGTGCGCGGCCATCCACGTGGCGGTGCGATGCCACGCGCGTGCGAGCGGCGCGGGCAGCTCAGGCGCAAACTCGATCGAGGCGAGCGCAAGACGCGGCGGCACGGCCAGCAGCACCTGCTCGGCACGGTAAATCGCGCGCTGCCCCTGCGCCTCGTCGACGTTCTCGACGCTCAGCTCGACGTGCGCCCCGGTGCGGCGCAGCTGCCGCACCCGCATGCCCAGCGCGAGCCGGGACGGCGGCAGCTGCCGTTGCAGCGCATCGGTCAGGGCGGCCATGCCGCCCGCCAGGCGCACCGATTGGGGCGACGTCGCATAGCCGCGCATGCGCATCGGCCCCTCGTGCAACGAGCGCTCCGCCACCATGTCGCCGGTTTCGTGCTGGGCAAAGCGCGCCAGGCCCAGCTGCGTTATCAGCGCGTCGAGTTCGGGCTGCAGCGCCGGCCAGAACCACGTCGGCCCGAGATCGAAGCGATCGATGCCGCTCGAACCGGCGCTCTCGGCCGTATCGGGCGTTGGCGCGTGCGAGGCCGACAGGATGCGGCCCCCCGGCCGCGTGCGCGCCTCCAGAACCACATAATCGCGAATGCCCTGCCGCTCGAGCAGATACGCGGCATACAGGCCGGCGACACCGGCGCCCACGATGGCGACGCGCGTGGTGTTCATGGCTGTGCCTCGCCCGGGCGATCGAGTGCTTCGGTCAGCTTCACGTAAAACATCGCGCCGTGCGCGCCGGCCACGACAGCCGGACATTCGCCGCGCGGCGAGCGGATCCAGCTGCCGCGCTCGTAGGACCGCGCACCGATCACGAGGTCGCCGGCCAATACCAGCAGCTCGGCGCCGCGCTTCGACGCGGCCAGGGCCGTCGCGCCCGGCGCCACGCGCCGCAGGCTGACGCACTCCGCCGCGTTGGCAAATAGCGGGCAGACGTCGGCATCACCCTCTTTCTGCCACGATGCCGGATCGCGGGTATCGATGCGCACACTCAGGCGCTCGTCGGGCAGCATCTGCCGCAGCTTGACGAAAATGAGCGCGCCCTCGCGGCTCGACGGGCAATGGCCGGAACCCGGCGGGTTGCGCAGATACCAGCCCGCCGGATAATCCGCTCCTTCCTCCGAAAAAACACCCGAGAGCACCAGGATCTCTTCGCCGGCCGGATGCTCGTGGCGTGGAAAAAACGAATCCGGCGCATAGCGCACGATGCTGGTCGCGCGCGCCTGCTCGGCGCCGATGCGGTCGAGCATGACGCGCTCGACGCCACCCTGCGGGGAAGCGACCCACCGATACTCGCGCGGCGTCACGCTCGCCCAACGCGAAAAATCGTCATTGATCAGCATGGTTGTCAAAAAGGAAAACTATCTGCCGGGCCCGCCTGGCGCCGGCGCCCCGACGGGCATGCGCCGCAGGTTCATTCGAGCGGACCAATGGTGGAATTTTTCATCGATTCCCGCCGGCTGGCAAACGAGATAAAGTATCCGGCATCGATAGAAAATCTTTACCGCCATGAATTCTCCGGTTCACCTCAACGCATTGCGCGCGTTCGAAGCCAGCGCCCGCCACCAGAGCTTTGCGGCCGCCGCGGCCGAATTGCACGTGACCCCGGCCGCGGTCGGGCAACTGGTGCGCACGCTGGAAGAGTCGCTGGGCGTGGCGCTGTTTCACCGGGCCGCGAGCGGGCGGATGCGGCTGGTGCCGACCGACGCCGCCGAGCGCGCCCTGCCCGACATTCGCGCCGGGTTCGATCGCCTGATGCTGGGGCTCGAGCGCCTGCGCGAAGGATCGGCCAGCGGGATGCTCACCGTGGCGGTGAGCCCCGCGTTTGCCGCCAAATGGCTGCTGCCGCGCATCGAGCGATTTCAGGCCGCCTGGCCCGATACCGACGTGCGGCTCGACACCAACCTCAAGCCGGTGGATTTCGTCGCGCTGGGCGTCGATATCGGCGTGCGCTACGGCACCGGCAACTGGCCCGGCCTGAGCGCCGTCAAGCTGATGGACGAAGAGGTATATCCAGTCTGTTCGCCCAAGCTCCTGCACCGGCGCGGCCGATTGCTGACGCCGGAGTCGCTTGCGCGCGAAACCTTGATTCACGACCTTTCGATGGACGCCGCCACCGGCTTTCCCACCTGGGACATATGGCTGCAGAAGGCCGGCGTGACGGGCGTGGCCACCGCGCGTGGCATGAAGATCAACAACTCCGCCGCGGTGCTGCAGGCGGCCATCGACGGCCACGGCGTGGCGCTGGCGCGCAGCGTGATGGCCGGCGACGACCTGGCCACCGGCCGGCTGGTGCGGCTGTTCCCGGAAATCACCTTCACCTCCCCGCTGGCCTACTACGTGGTCTACCGCGCCGATTGCGCCGAGATGCCGAAGCTCGTCGCCTTTCGCGACTGGCTGCTCGACGAGGCGGCGGCCCCGCGCGGCAAGCGCCGCTACTGACGGCGCGAAGCGCAAAAACCCGACCGACCGGATCGGCGCGCCGCCGCCAAAAACCGCCGACACGCCTGCGGCGAAATTCATGACGCGATTGACGTGAATCAAACCATGCCCCCTTGCCCGGTGCTGAGATAGCGCTGCGTGGACCATTCAAGGAGGCATTTCCATGACAAACACTTTGCGCGAACGAGTGGCGATTTCGGGTGTCGGCTGCTCTCGTTTTGGCGACCTGCTCGAGACGCCCGAGCTCAAGGGAACGAGTATCCAGGAGCTCACCGCGCGTGCGGTCAAGGAAGCGCTCGACGATGCCGGCATCAGCGCGCAGGACGTGGATGCCGTGTGCGCCGGCAATGCCATGGTCGCCAGCTCGCAGTTGCCCGGCACCTATACGCAGCTCTCCAAATGGACCGGTACCCAGTTCAAGGCCGGCGTGCATTTCGAGGCGCAATGCTCGACCACCAACGCCGGCGCCGCGCTGGCGGCCATGTCGATTGCCGCCGGCGTCTACGACACGGTGCTGGTGTACGGCGTGGAGACCACGCGCACCAAGGTCAAGCAATTCAGCCCGTACGAGCGCGAGCCGATATCGCATCAGCAAACCTGGCTGTGGACCGATATGGCGGTCAACCAGGCGTATGGCGTGCCGCAAGGCTACGACATTTTCTCGACTTACAACGGTCTGGTCGCGCTCGGCTACTGCCGCAAATACGGCATCTCGATCGAGGATTTCGACCGCGGCATGTTCGAGCTCTGCCGCACGCGGCGATTGCACGGCTCGATGACGCCCAAGGCCAACATCCAGGAAAAGCTCGAAGACCGCGCCGCGCGCGAGGGCTTCTCCGACCCGTACGACTACTGGCGATCGGACAAGCACAACCCGTTCGTCGCGTGGCCGTCGCGGCTGCTGAGCCTGGTGACGACCGCCGACGGCGCCTCGGCCATGGTGCTCACGCGCGCCGATCTGGCCAAGCAAGGCAAATCGGAGCCGGTCGAGTTCAAGGGATTCGGCATCAGCTACAGCGACTTGCCGTGGTATGGCGACGACCCGACCTACTGGGAATTCGACAAGCGGGCAATCGACGCGGCCTTTGGCATGGCCGACATCAAGGCGGCCGACATCGACTACCTGCACACCCACGACTGCTCGCATATCTCGAGCATTTGCACGGCCGAGACGATCGGCTATCTCGAGGCGGGCAAGGGCCTTGCCGCCGCGCGCGACGGACGGCTGCGCTTTGACGGCAACCGCCCCATGTCGACCCATGGCGGGCGCCATGCGTTCGGCCATGCGTGGGCCGCCAGCGCCGGGTCCGATACCTACGAGGCGGTGCTGCAAATGCGCGGCAAGGCAGGCGCGCGGCAGATTCCCAGGCCGCCCCGCGTTTCCGTCATTCATACCCACGGCTACGCCATGATCGGCACCGTGGTCGTTCTCGGGAGTCTCTGACATGCAAAACGCTACCGAACAGCCCAACACCATCCGTTCCTATTACGAAGGGCTCGCCAACGGCGTGTTTCGCGCAATCGCCTGCAAGTCGTGCGGACGCTACACGTTTCCCCCGACCGGCTGCTGCGAGCATTGCGGCAGCTGGAACGTCGAACCCGCGGAACTCAGCGGCGAAGCCACCCTGCTCTTCGCCACGCACAACATCACGCCGGCCTGCCACCCGCGCTTCGAAAAAATCGCCCCCTACGTCTACGGACACCTTCAGCTCAAGGAAGGCCCGATCGTTCAGGCGATCGTGCTCGGTGTGAAGGCCACCCCGCAAGACCTGCGCGAACTCTTCGAGCGCGGCCCGGTGCCGGCCAAGGCCGAAACGCTGCAAATGGACGACCTGCCGGTGCTGGCGTTTCGGGTTACAGGTTGAGCAGACACGGGGCGGCGGCCGGCGAAACAGGTTGGCCTCGCCGCCGCGCGCCCATTTCTCATGGGATGCGCGCCGCCATCAGCGCGGCCGCATCCGGCCGGCGACCAGCGCGACGCGCGCGCCATAGCGGCGTGCCGTTTCGAGGTCGCCCGGCGACATTTCCTCGGGCGACGCATCGCCGGCGTTTGCGCCATTGGCGCAATATAG
>JAGXBI010000086.1 GCA_018971155.1 Burkholderiales bacterium | reverse complement strand
TTCATTGGCCGCGCGCGCGACCTCGTAATACTTGCGTTGCTCGTCGGTCGGCTTGCCGCAAAACCAGGTGCGCTCGTTCTCGACCACCAGCCCATTGAGGCGCGGAATCACGATATTGACCAGCCCGTCGCCGGCCTTGATGCGAGCGCCGCACGAGGCGCCGTCGCCATGCGGCGAGGCCGATGCCGGCCCCGACAGGGTCCAGCACCGCAGCACTTCGAGGTTCTCGCCGGGGAAGCGTCGCGCGCCCTCCTCGACCATCAGGGAAGCCATTTGATAATCGAGTTCCTGCACCAGGCGCCCGGGTCGGATGTTTTCGCGGTAACGCGCCTGTACCCAGTCGGACAGCCCGGCGGCCGCCCGCATGATGGCCAGTTCCTCGTCGGTCTTTACCCAGCGCAGGCCGCGCAGCTCGGCCGTCATGGGCACCATGCGCGCCTCCGGCAACAGCGCGGCGGCGCGCGCGAGCGGGCCGCTCGTCGCCTCCACACCGATACGCGAACGCGCGAGCCCGGCCTGCCGCAGGCGCTCGGCGATCAGCTCCGGCACCTGGCCCAGCAGGGGCTGCCGGGCCGATACCCGCGGATGCTCGGCGTAGAAGGTGACGTCGTCGAGCCACACCGACCCGCGCTCGCGCGCGAAGCGCATGTGATGGGTGGAGAGTTCGTTCATCACCGCGAACGGCTCGCCCGAGGCCGGCACGCAAACAACGATGGGCCGCTCCCAGGTCAGCACGTCGACGTGGAAATTGGTGGCCCACTGGAAGAAGTCGGCGCTGCTCAGCAGCAGCGCATCGACGCGCTCGCGCGCCATGAGTTGGCGCATTGCCTCCAGGCGCTGCGTCCGGGTCCGGTGTGTCAATGTCGGCATGGAGTCGATCCTTTGTAGAGTGGGGCAAACCACGGTCGCGCGCGGGCGGCTGCCGGCAACCTCACGACATCATCGTGCGCGCGTATCGGTGGTGAATAAGCCGGTTCGACAGCCCCGCGACGAGCAGCGTGACGGCCATCAGAATCAGCGCTAGCGCTGCGCCGAACGGCCAGTCGGACGCCTGCGAGATCTGGTCGTAGACGGCGGGCGCCATCATCGTCAGGCCGGTGCCGCCGAGCAGCACCGGCGTGGCATAGGCATTCATGCAAAGAATGAACACCAGCATGGTGCCGGCCGCAATGCCGGGCGCGGCCATCGGAAACAGCACGCGCAGGAGGGTCTGCATGAAGTTGGCGCCGAGGTTCTGCGCGGCCTCCTCGACCGAAATGTCGATGCCCTCGAGCACGCTTTGCAGGGTCAGGATCATGAACGGCAGCACCACGCCGGTGGTGCCGAGAATGACCGCCAGCGGAGTGTAGAGCAGGCGCAGCGGCGCGTGAATCAGGCCGATGTCCTGCAGCAGCACGTTGACGAAGCCGGCAGTGCCCAGAATCGCCATCCAGCCGGCCGCACGCACGACGTTGCCCACCAGCAGCGGGAACACCAGCAGGATGATCAGCACGCTCTTGAAACGGCTTTGCGTCTTGGCCAGCACGTAGGCCACCGGAAACCCCAGCAGAAACGACAGCGCGGTGCAGATGAAGGCCACCTTCACGGTGGTCATCAGCACCGTGAAGTAGTACATGTTGGCGAAGAACTCCCGATAGTTCTGCCACGTCCATGCGGCCTGCATCAGGTTGGTCGGATCGAACCGGTTGAAGCTGTAGCGGATCAGCTGCAGCGACGGCAGGATGATCACGAGCAGCACGACCAGCGTCGCCGGGCCCGCCAGTAGCGGGCCCAGCGTCAATCTCCGGCGCCCCCCGGCGGGCGGCACAGCCAATGGTTCCATGAGCGCGCTCTTACAGGCCGACCTTGAAGTCTTCCGACCAGTATTTGAGGAATGCCGGTTTTTGCGCGGCAAACGCCTGATAGTCGGGCTTGAGGAATTTGCTCAACTGGGCTTCGGTAAAGCCCACGCTTTGCTGCAGGTCGGCCGGCAGCTTGGCATTGCTGACGGTCGGCGCATATCCCATGGTGCTGGCGAATTCGACCTGCGCGCGCGGATCGAGCATGGCGTTCAGGTAGTTGAAGCCGCAGGCCTTCTCCGGCGCGTTCTTCAGCACGGCAGCCTCGAACACGGCCGGAATCGCGCCCTCGGACGGGAACGCGAATTCCACCGGCACGCCCTGCTTCTTCCACTGCAGGGCTCGCGCCTTCCACATGAAAGTCATCCAGACATCGCCGGTCTTGAGCGCCGATGCGATGGCCTCGTTCGACGGATAGACTTTCGGCCGATTTTTCTTGAGTTCGCGCAGGAACTTGATGCCCGTGGAAAGATCCCCCTTGGCGTCGCCCATGGCGAGCGCACCGGCCATGCCGAAGTAGGCGAACAGAATGTCGGAGAAACCCACGCGATTCTTGAAGCGGGGATCGAGCGCGGCCTTGAAGGCGTCGGGCGGCGTCGGGATTTTTTCGGGGTTGTAGACGATCCCCATCGCGCTGAAGATATGCGGGATCGAATACGCCTTGCGCAGCGGCTCGAACACGTTGGCCTCGTTGGGCACGAGGCTGGCCTCCACCGGCGCGAGCGTGCCGGCCTGATTCATGATGAACATGTCGGTGTCGGCCAGGCAACTGACGTCGAGCGAGCCGTGGCGCAGCATTTTCTCGGCGCGCATCTTGGTCATGCGCGAGACCTGATCGGCCGTGGCGTAGGTTACCGCGCCACCCTGCGCCTTGACGATGGGCGCGACGTTCTTGTCGAGCAGGCGCTCGTAGTCGCCGCCCCAGGTGCCGACCACGACGTTCGGACACGCCGTCGCGGCGCGCGCGCTCAGGGTCTCGAGGCCCAGGGCGGGCGCCACCAGCAGGCCGGAGGCGGTTTGCAGAAATTTGCGGCGATCGATGCGATACGTCATGACTAACCCCTTTCAGTGGAAGAAAACGCAATCGCTTGCCGCAAAGCCCGCAAAGGCCCTGGCGCCAGCAGCGATCGATTGATGCGGCGTACTGCCGTTGTTTTGCACGTGGCAGATCAAGGTGTCGCCACGCTCCGTCTGCGCACGCACTTCGACCGTCGCGCCCTTGTATACCGCCGAGGACACGGTTACCGGCAGGCAATTCCCCAGCGCCAGCGGTGTGTCGGCCAGCGCCACGCGCTCGGGACGCAGCCCCACCACGCGAATCTCCCGGTCGGTGCTCGCCACGCTCAACGGCGTGCCGCGCTCGGTGACGAACGCCCCGCCTTCGTGCAGGCGTCCTTCGAGGAAATTCATCTGTCCAAGAAAATCGGCCACGAAGCGATTGGCCGGACGCTCGTACAGCTCGGCGGATGTGCCGATCTGCTGGACCCGGCCGTCATGCATCACCGCCAGCCGGTCGGCGATGGTCAGCGCCTCTTCCTGGTCGTGCGTGACGAAGATCGTCGTGAGCCCGAGGCGCTGCTGCAGCGCGCGGATTTCCTCGCGCACCTCGACGCGCAGCTTGGCATCGAGATTCGACAGAGGTTCGTCGAGCAAAAATACTTCGGGCTGCACGGCAAGCGCGCGGGCGATCGCCACGCGCTGCTGCTGGCCGCCCGACAATTGACGCGGATAGCGCTCGCTCAGGGCATGCAGGCGCACCATCTCGAGCGCCTGCTTGATGCGTCCGGCTCGCTCGGCCGTCGGGAACTTGCGCATCTCCAGGCCGAAGGCCACGTTTTGCGCCACCGTCATGTGCGGGAAAAGCGCATAACGCTGAAACACCATGCCGGTGTTGCGCCGATTGGGCGCCAATTGTGTGACGTCCTTGCCGCCGATATGAACCGAGCCCGAGGTCGGCGCGACGAATCCGGCCACCATGCGCAGCGTGGTGGTCTTGCCGCAACCGCTGGGGCCCAGGAACGCCACCATTTCACCATCTGCAATATCGAGCGAGAAGTCCGACACCGCCAGCGCGGTGCCGTATTGTTTGCGAAGATTGCGTAGCGATACCTGTGCCATGGTCATACCACCTGACTAAGTTTGACGAACCGGTCGGTGACCAGCATGACGATGCCCAGCAACACGATTTGCACCGCAGAGACGGCGGCAATGGTCGGATCGAGATTGAACTCGAGATACTGCATGATGGCGATCGGCAGGGTCGTGTGCCCGGGCCCCACCAGCGGCAGCGTTACCTCGAGGTTCTCGAACGAGATGATGAAACTGAACAGGCCCGAGGCAACGATGGCCGGACGCAGCATCGGCAACGTCACGCGCCAGAATGTCTGCAGGCCGCTGGCGCCGAGATTGCGCGCGGCTTCCTCGACCGTGCTGTCGAGCCCGCCGATGCTGGCCGAGACCAGCCGCATGGTCCACGGAATGGTCAGGCACACGTGCGCGGCGATCAGCCCGCCAAAGGTGCCCACGATATCCATGTTCAGCACATTTTCGGCGCGCAGGTAGAACAGGTAGATTGCAATGCCCGCCACGATGCCCGGCACGATCAGCGGCGACATCAGCACGCCGTTGCACAGCGAAGCGCCGCGAAACGCGTGGCGGGCGATGCCCAGCGCGGCGGCGATCCCCAGCGTGACGCTGAGCACAGCGGCCACCAGGGCAACCTTGAGACTCAGGATGAAGCCGCCGAGAAACGCCTGGTTCTGCCAGGCCTGTACGTACCAATGCAGGGTATAGCCGGAGGGCGGAAAGGTCGGGATCGCGTCGGAGAAGAAGCTCAGCCACAGCACGAAGATGATCGGGCTCAGCATGAACAGATAAATCAGCCCCACGAATACGCGGGTGCCGAGCCGGCGCCAGCCTATCGGCCGCCGGCGCAACGGCGGTGTTTGATCTTCGGCCTGCAGTTCGGACACCATCGTCACCACATGACACCTCGTCGATACGGCGCTGCCCGACGCGTCGCGCGAGACGCTCGGGGCCTATCTATTCATATGTGAATAGAAAACATAATTTAATTCATCCTATCATTGCAACCGGGTAGCACCATAGGGAGAAACACTGACACACCCAACACCGCTCGCGCAGGCCGGATGAAGGCAACGGGAACAGGGGCCGGCCATGCACCGCAACGGCGCATGGTTCGGGATCCGAATTACGGCAGGTTCTCGCGCAGCACGATGCTGAACTGGATCGGCTTGACGCCGTCGAGCGGACTGCGCTGATCGCGCACGTTGCGGAAAATCTTCAGACAGTTGGCGACCATCGATTGCGGCGTCTGCGTGATCAAAGCGTCCATGGTGCCGTCGATCAGCAGCGCGCGCGTGTCCGGTGTCAGGCCGTGACCGATGAAAAGGATTTTCTGATCGGACTTGGCCTCGACGATGGCGCGCGCCACGCCGTCCGATCCGCCGCCGCTGTTGTAGATGCCTGCCAGATCCGGATGCTGCTCGAGCAGTTTGCGGGTCTGCATGTAATTGCGCTCGCTGTCGTCCTGCCCCTCGCGCAGACCGATCACCCGCAACTGCGGGAAAGTCGACTCGATCAGGTGCAGGAAGCCGATTTCGCGCTCCTCGTGGCCGCGATAGTTCAGGCTGCCGGCCAGCATGGCGATCTTGCCGCTCGGACGAGGCCCCATGAAACGGCCCAACAGCAGGCCGGCCGTGCGCCCGGCCGCGCGGTTGTCGATGCCGACATAAGCCAGCCGACGCGCATTCGACAAATCGGAGATCAGCGTGATGGCCGGCACGCCCTGGTCGGCCAGCGCGTTCACGGCATCGCGCACCACCGGATGCTCGAGTGCCATGAACACTACGCCGTCCGAACGCTGGCCGTAATGGAGCAGGCGCGCCGCCAGCTCATTCGGGTTGAAGCTCTCGACATAGTGCGTGCGGCATTTCATGTCGAGCGCGGCCCATTGATCCTGCGCGAAATCGATGTAGTCGCCCAGCATGCGCAAATAGCGATTGGTGCCCGCCGGCAATAAAAACGCGATACGCAACGGCCGCGCGCTCGGCGGGCTCACGGGCGCTTGGGCCGGGAGGTAGCCCAGCTGCGCAGCCACTTGCATGACGCGTTGAGCGGTCTGGGCACGGACCCCGCCGCGACCGTTGAGCACGCGATCGACCGTGGCGGTAGACACGCCGGCGCTCTGAGCGATGTCGGGGATACGGGCGCGCGCCACCGCCAAACGGGGCAGGAGATCCGTCATTTCTCAAATCCTCGCAGTATCGACAAATCGCAGATTACATCAAAAAACATCAATTTTGTGATTTGACATGCTCCGCTCGCCCACCTAGTCTTGCTGCTATCGACTGAGCACAACGCCCCATTTTCTTGAGCGGCAGGCCCGGCTTGTGTTGCCGATAAAATGATGTTTTTTGATTGTTTTTAAATCATCAACAATAACCTGGAGACAAGCGAATGATCAACCTTAAACGGCGCGCGCTCATGCGTGCCACAGCCGCCGCGCCACTGGCCGGCGCCCTGGCCTTTCCGGCAATCGGGCGTGCTGCCGCACCTCAGTACGTGTTCAAGTACGGCAATAACCTGCCATTGACGCACCCGCTGAACGTGCGCGCCCAGGAAGCCGCGAATCAGATCCATGAGGCGTCCAAGGGGCGCATGCAGATCCAGATCTTCCCCAACAATCAGTTGGGTGGCGACACCGACATGCTGGCCCAGGTGCGCAGCGGCGGCATTCAGATGTTCACGCCATCGGGGCTGGTCGTCTCGACTCTGGTGCCGGTCGCGGCCATCAACGCGGTGGGCTTCGCCTTCGCCGATTATCACCAGGTGTGGGCCGCCATGGACGGCAAGCTCGGCGCCAACGTGCGCGCGGCCATGGCCAAGGCCGGCCTGGCCTCGTTCGCGCGCATGTGGGACAACGGATTCCGGCAAACCACCACCGGCACGGTGCCGATCGACAGCGCGGCGAACATGCGCGGCCTGAAGATCCGCGTGCCGGTGAGTCCGCTGAGCATCGATATGTTCAAGGGCCTGGGCGCCTCGCCAACCAGCCTGGAATTCAGCGAGGTGTATTCGTCGCTGCAGACCCATATCGTCGACGCCCAGGAGAATCCGCTGTCGATCGTCGAAGTGGCCAAGCTGTACGAGGTGCAGAAGTATTGCTCGCTGACCAATCATATCTGGGACGGCTTTTGGTTCGTGCTCAACCAGCGCGCCTGGCAAGGCTTGCCCAAGGATCTCCAGCAGATCACCGAGGACGCGTTCAATGAGGCGGCGCTCAAGCAGCGGGCCGACGTGCTCAAGCTCAACGACGACGCGGTTACCTACCTGCGCGGCAAGGGGCTGAAGATCAACCACCCGGCGCCCGACAGTTTTCGCGCGACGCTGCGCCAATCGGGCTTTTACGCCAAATGGAAAGCCCGCTTCGGTGAGCAGGCGTGGGCCTCGTTGGAGCAATACACCGGCAAGCTGGCGTAAGACCGCGCTGCCAATGCGCCCGCGCCGGCAGCGGCGCCGGGCTCTCTGGAGACACTCGTATGGTTGAGCCGATATCGGCATCGGCGCCGGTTGCCGCCGAGCGCGCCGAACCGCGCGCTGCGCCTGCGGCACGCCGCTGGTCGCAGGCACTGGATCGTGCCCTGATGACGGCGGTGGAAATTTGCGCCGCCGTCCTGTTACTGGTCGAAATCGGCGTACTGCTGGCAGGCGTGATCTGCCGGTACGTTCTGCATGCGCCGCTGGTGTGGTCGGACGAATTGGCCGGCATGCTGTTTCTGTGGCTGTCGATGCTCGGCGCGGTACTGGCATTGCGCCGCGGCGAGCATATGCGCATGACCGCGTGCGTGGCGCGTCTGAGCCCGTCGCGTCGCGCATGCGTCGATACGCTGGCGATCTCGGCCTCGGTGGCCATGCTGGGCCTGATCATGACGCCTGCTTGCCACTATGCGCTCGACCAGGTTCCCATTCTCACGCCGGCCATGGAAATCAGCGACGCCTGGCGGGCACTGGCATTGCCGGTCGGCACCGGATTGATGCTCTTGGTCGGGCTCATTCGCCTGGCGCAGGTCGGCCGCCGGCGCGACATTGTCATCGCGCTGGCGATCGCCGCCGCGCTGGGCGCCTTCGCCATGCTGGCCGCGCCGTGGTTCCAGGCGCTGGGCAAAGCCAACCTGCTGATTTTCTTCGTCGGGGTGGTCGCCATCGGCATCTTCTCGGGCGTGCCGATCGGGTTTTCCTTCGCTCTGGCGACCTTCGGCTACTTGTCGTTGACGACCACCACGCCGCTCGAGGTGATGGTCGGGCGCATGGACGAGGGCATGTCCAACCTGATTTTGCTGGCCGTGCCATTGTTCGTGTTTCTCGGCCTGCTCATCGAGATGACCGGCATGGCCCGTGCGATGATCGCGTTTCTCGCCAGCCTGGTCGGGCACGTGCGCGGCGGCCTGTCGTATGTACTGATCGGCGCGATGTACCTGGTCTCCGGCATTTCGGGCTCCAAGGTGGCCGATATGGCCGCCATCGCGCCGGTGCTGTTTCCCGAGATGAAAAAGCGCGGCGCCGACGAAGGCGACCTGATTGCATTGCTGGCGACCGCCGGCGCGCAAAGCGAGACCATTCCGCCGAGCATTGTGCTGATCACGATCGGGTCGGTCACCGGCGTGTCGATTTCCGCGCTGTTTACCGCGGGCCTGCTGCCGGGCGCCCTGCTCGCCCTGCTGCTTTGCGCGGTAGTGGCGTGGCGCTACCGCAAGGAAGATCTGAGCGGCGCACGGCGCACCAGCCGGCGCGAGATCACCCGCCTCATGCTGGCGGCGCTGCCCGCGCTCATTTTGCCGGTGGTGATCCGCACTGCCGTGGTCGAGGGTATCGCCACGGCCACCGAAGTCTCGACCATCGGCATCGTCTACGCCGCCGCGGTCGGGATCCTGGTGTATCGCCAATTTGCCTGGCGGCGGCTTGGCCGCATGCTGGTGAGCGCGGCCACCCTGTCAGGCGCGATCATCTTCATTATCGGCTGCGCCACCGCCATGGCGTGGGCGCTCACCCAATCAGGCTTCTCGCAGGACCTCGCCGCGCTGATGGCGAAGATGCCCGGCCGCGCCTGCGGCTTTCTGGCGATCTCGGTGCTGGTGTTCATTCTGCTGGGCAGCGTGCTCGAGGGCATTCCCGCCATTGTGCTGTTCGGGCCACTGCTGTTTCCCATCGCGCGCGCGGCCGGCATCAATGAAGTTCACTACGCCATCGTGGTGGTCCTGGCCATGGGCGTGGGCCTGTTTTCGCCACCGTTCGGGGTCGGCTATTACTCGGCCTGCGCCATCAGCAATGTCAACCCTGACGCCGGCATCCGTCCGATCGTCGGCTATATGGGCGCGCTGCTGGTCGGGCTGATTCTGGTGGCCGCGATCCCGTGGCTGTCGGTCGGGTTTTTGTAGCGTCGAGCACCGGGTCGTCCCGCGTGCGAGGCGGTTGTTGCAAGCGGCGCGGCTCGATTTTCAATTGGGCAGTATCGGGAGATTTTCATGAGTCGTTTTTTTGGCGAAATTCGCCAGGCCGGTTACGTCGTGCACGACATCGAAGCGGCAATGGATCACTGGAGCCGCGTGCTCGGCGTGGGCCCGTGGTTCTACAACGAGCGGGTGCCGGTCGAGCATTACCGCTATCGCGGCCAGGCCTACGAGATTCACAACTCGGTCGCCCTGGCCAACTCCGGGCCGTTGCAGGTCGAGCTGATCCAGACCCGCAATGACGCACCGTCGATGTACCGCGATTTTCTCGCCGCCGGACACACGGGCTTGCAGCACAACGCTTACTGGACGACAAATTTCGATGCCGATCTGGCGCGGCTCGAACGACACGGCTTTCGGGTCGCGATGAGCGGCGAAGTGGGCCAGAACGGGCGCTTCGTCTATTTCGACACCGAGGCGCATCCGGGCACGGTCATCGAATTGTCGGAAGTCGCCGGCCCCAAGGGAAAAATGTTCGATTTGATCCGCGCGGCCTCGCTCGATTGGGACGGTCGCGATCCGGTACGCCCCTTTCCGGACCTGAGTACGCTATGAATTCATCCGCCATCGCAGCGCCGCGGCGCGACGACTTCCTGCAGGCCGACTACCTGATCGAGACGCCGCTGGATCCGGCCCGCGTGGCCGAGGTGATGGCCGGCGAGCAATCGAGCGGCACCTTCGTGCGGGTGGCGCACGAAACGGACGAGCTGCGCGCGCGCAGTCGCGCCGTGGTCGAGCGTGTCGATGAAATCGAGCCGCTGCCGCAGCCGAGCCTGCCCAACGCCTGGCTGGCGCGCCAGCGCATTGCCGGACCGTGGCGCCGCGCGCGCCTCACGCTGTCTTTCCCGCTGGCCAATATCGACGCCAATCTGCCGACGCTGGCCGCAACCGTGGCAGGCAACCTCTACGATCTGGGCGAAGTCACCGGCATGCGGCTCGAGTCGTTGCGCCTGCCTGCGGCCTATCGCGCCCGCTTCGATCTGCCGCGCCACGGGGTAGCCGGCACGCGGCGCCTGAGCGGGGTCGCCTCCGGTCCGCTGATCGGCACCATCGTCAAGCCGAACGTAGGCTTGAGCGCAGATGAAACCGCCGCCCTGGTGCGCGATCTGTGCGAGGCCGGTGTCGATTTCATCAAGGATGACGAAGTGTGCGCCAACCCGGTCCACGCGCCGCTGGCCGAGCGCGTGCGCGCGGTCATGAAGGTGGTGCGGGATTATCGCGAGCGCGCCGGCCGGCCGGTGATGGTGGCCTTCAATATCAGTGACGAGATCGACGCGATGCGCCGGCATGCGGAACTGGTCGAGCGCGAGGGCGGCAGCTGCGTGATGGCCAGCATCAATTGGTGCGGCACCTCGGCGATCCAGGCGTTGCGCCGCGCCACGCCGCTGGTGCTGCACGCGCATCGCAACGGCTTTGGCATGATGTCGCGCGACCCGGCGCTGGGCATCGGCTTCCAGGCCTACCAGACGCTCTGGCGCCTGGCCGGCGTCGATCACATGCATGTGCACGGCTTGTCGGGCAAGTTCGCGCAAAGCGACGAAGAAGTCGTCGCAGCGGCGCGCGAGTGCGCCACGCCGCTGGCGCCCGGCGTCGACGACACGGTGCTGCCGGCGTTTTCCTCGGGACAATGGGCAGGTACCGTGCCTGCAACGTTCGCGGCGGTGCGTAGCGCCGACCTGCTGTTCATGGCCGGAGGCGGCATTCTCGCGCATCCGGACGGGCCGGCCGCGGGCGTGACGAGCATTCGCCAGGCATGGGAGGCCGCGCAGGCGGGCGTGCCGCTTGCCGAGCGCGCGCGCACGGCTGCCGAGTTGCGGCATGCGCTGGATTTTTTTGGATCGCGCGAATGAA
>JAGXBI010000442.1 GCA_018971155.1 Burkholderiales bacterium | reverse complement strand
CCATACCGATTGGTGGATGTGCATGCCCGAGCCGTTGTCGCCGACGATCGGCTTCGGCATGAAGGTGGCGGTCTTGCCGTAGCTGTGCGCCACGTTTTGCACCACGTACTTCAGAATCTGCGTCCAGTCGGCGCGCTGCACCAGCGTGGAGAACTTGGTGCCGATTTCATTTTGGCCCTGGCCCGCGACTTCGTGGTGGTGCACTTCGACCGGCACGCCCAGTTGTTCGAGCAACAGGCACATTTCCGAGCGCATGTCCTGGAAGGTGTCGACCGGAGCGACCGGGAAGTAGCCGCCCTTGACGCCCGGACGGTGACCGGAGTTGCCGCTGTCGAATTGCTTGGCCGAGGACCACGGTGCTTCTTCCGAGTGCACGGTGACCGAGCAGCCCGACATGTCGACGTGCCAGTTCACGGCGTCGAAAATGAAGAACTCGGGTTCCGGGCCGAAGAAGGCGGTGTCGCCCAGGCCGGTGCTCTTGAGGTAGGCTTCGGCGCGCTTGGCGATCGAACGCGGATCGCGGTCATAACCCTTGCCGTCGGAAGGCTCGATCACGTCGCAGGTCAGCACCAGCGTGTTTTCTTCGTAGAACGGGTCGATATAGGCGGTGTTCGGATCCGGCACCAGCAGCATGTCGGAGGCTTCGATGCCCTTCCAGCCGGCGATCGAGGAACCGTCGAAAGCGTGGCCGCCATCGAACTTGCCTTCGTCGAATGCCGACAGCGGCACGGATACGTGCTGCTCTTTACCTTTGGTGTCGGTAAAACGGAAGTCGACGAATTTGACGTCTTCCTCTTTGACCAACTTCATTACGTCTGCCACAGACTTGCTCATGCATATCTCCCGAAAGATTCAACTTGTCACTCCGCTGGCGCATCCCAGCGAAGTGCCACATTCTAACGAACTCCGTTTGCGGATTCACCGTTATTAAGCAGAAAACGTGCCACATGACCATTCCCACGCCGGGGGCCGCGCGCTTGCGGGATGCCACGGGAGATCGAATTTTCTCATTATGGATGAAAATCCCCATTTTGATGCACGCCAGGGACAAAAAATCACCAGTTTGGTGCCTGACGGGAAAATGCTCTTTTTTGGTGCGGATGCGCCACACCAAGCCCATCGCTGGCGAATTGCCGCCACACCCCATAAAATGACCCACTATCACTCGAACGACCCCGATCCCATGACAAAAGCTACCGACATCTACTCCCAGGCCGATCAGCGGCGCCAAACCGGCAACCTGCCCTATGCCGGCGCGGTCACGCCCGAGGAAGCCGCGGCATTGCTGCAACTCGACCCTGAAGCCCGACTGGTCGACGTGCGCACTCGCGCCGAACTCGACTGGGTCGGCCGCCCGCAAATCGCCGACGACAGATACGTTCACATCGAATGGATCCGTTACCCGGGCAGCGTGCCCAACGCGCAATTCCTGGAACAGTTGCGGGCGCAGGTCGCGCCGAATGCGCCGCTGCTGTTCCTGTGCCGCAGCGCCGCACGCTCGAAGGTCGCTGCCAAGCTTGCGACCGAGAACGGCTTCACCAGAGCCTATGACATTCTCGATGGCTTCGAGGGCGACAAAGACGGCGCCGGCCACCGCAAAACGGTATCCGGCTGGTGCCATCGTGGTCTGCCCTGGGTTGGCGCATAAGGCCGGCGCGCTGGCCGCGGCATTGCCCCTACCCTGATAAGGAGTCCCATATGAGTCTTGCGAGCCTGATGACTTTCGCGCTGGCGCTGCTGGTCGCCGCCGGCGCGCCCGGCCCGGGCATCGCCGCCATCGTGGCACGCGTGCTGGGACGCGGCACGCAGGGCGCGATCGCTTTCACCGCCGGCATGGCCATCGGCGACGTCGTCTGGCTGACCTGCGCTGTGCTTGGCGTGGCCGCACTGGCGCAGTCGTTCAGCGAAGTCTTCCTGGCGGTCAAATACGCGGGCGCGCTCTACCTGCTTTATCTCGCCTGGAAAATGTGGACCTCGCCAGTCACCACGCAGGAGGTGACGCAGCAGGCACAGCCGCCTCGCGAGCGCGCGTCCAGACTGTTTCTCGGCGGACTGTCGGTGACCCTGGGCAATCCGAAAGTCGTGATCTTTTATCTGGCGCTGCTCCCCAATCTGCTTGACCTGCGCCACATCACGCCGCTCGGGTACGCCGAAGTCGTCGGTATCACGCTGGCGATTCT
>JAGXBI010000441.1 GCA_018971155.1 Burkholderiales bacterium | reverse complement strand
TCCTCGTAGCCGATGCGCACCGCCATGCGGCCGGGATAGTCCTGCGCCAAACGCGCGAAACCCGCTTCCAGCGCGTGCTCGCCCCGGCCATGCAAGGCGAATTGCAGTTGCGGAAATCGCTGCATGATGCCCGGCAACTGTGCCAGCAGAACGTCGGCCATTTTTTGCGAGGTCAGGCGGCTCAGAAAAAGCGCCAGCGGCGCATCGGCGTCGATGCGCAGCGCCAGCGCCTGCTGCACGGCCGTCTTGCAGGCGCGCTTGCCGGCCATGTCGTGGCGCGAATAGCGCGACGGCAGGTAGCGGTCGGCCGCCGGGTTCCAGACCTGCGCGTCGATGCCGTTCATGATGCCGGTGAGATCGTCCCCGCGCGCGTCGAATAGCCCCTCCAGGCCGCATCCGAATTCGGATGTGCGGATCTCGCGGGCGTAGGTCGGGCTGACGGTGGTGACCTTGTCGGCATAGCGCACGCCCGCCTTGAGAAACGACAGCTGCCCGAAAAATTCGATGCCGTCGGGCACCAGCACGTCGCCCGGCAGGCCCAGGCGCGCGGCGCCCGCGAGCGGAAAATTGCCCTGAAAGGCGGCGTTGTGCACGGTGAATACCGTCTTTGGCCGCTCGGCACTGCGCGCGCGCAGCAGCAGCGGCAACAGCCCGGCATGCCAGTCGTTGGCATGCACCACGTCGGCCCGCCAGCCCAATCCGGCCTCGTCACAGGCCAGCCGCGCGGCGGCGTGGCACAGCACCGCGAAGCGCAGCGCGTTGTCGTCCCAGTCGGCGCCGTTGGCGTCCTGATAGGGCGAGCCCACCCGGTCGTACAGCGCGGCGCATTCGACCAGCCAGATCGGCAAGCCGGAGTCTTCGGTGCGCCCGGCGATGATCCGCACGTGCGCGCCCGGCAACACCTCACCGAGATCGGCCGCGATGCGCGGCGCGACGACATGCGCCAGCGCCTGCGGGTAACCGGGCATCACCAGCCGCACGTCGGCGCCCAGGCGCGCGACGGCAACCGGCAGCGCGGCGCATACGTCCGCGAGCCCGCCGGTCTTGGCCAACGGATAGATTTCGGAGGCGACGAACAGCAGCCGCAAGCCCTCGGAATCCTGTCGATAAGCCTGGGCGCTCGATGGACCGGATCGGTCCGACAGCATTGTCTTCATGCCGCTCCCCTGCCTCCACCACGATCAGCCCCGATCGATATCGCTTTCTTTTACGTTCATTGTGGGGATCGCCGATGAGCTCGGATTGATCTGAATCAACAATTGGGCAGCCTGGCCGATGCCGCGTGTTGACGCTGCCGATGCCCACGCCTAGCATCGAAAGCAACTGGCGACGTGAGGTGCGCCAGTGTTTCTTTCCGAGGGTCGGCCATGATGCACGAGCCTGCCGGCATCGCACCCATTGCAGCGCGTTGCGACGCGGGGCGGCATGGATAACGTCCATCGCCCGCCCGCCGCCGCATGGCTGGTCGACGCCTCAGACATGGCGCGTTTGCTGCGCGGCGAACACGACGACCCGTGCGCGGTTCTCGGCATGCATCCCGGGGCGGTCGCGCATGAGGTGATCGTGCGTTGCCTGCTGCCCGGCGCGCGGCGCGTCGAGGTCATCGAGCGCAGCTCGGGTGCCGAGGCACCCCAGGTGCGCGGCGTTTTGGAGCGGCTCGACGCGCAGGGATTTTTTGCGGGGGCGATTCCCGCGCCGCTCGGGCGCTTTCGCTATCGGCTGCGCGTGACCGATGCGAGCGGCACGCACGATGCACGCGATACGCACCCTGCGGCCGCAGTGCGCGAGATCGACGACCCCTACGCATTCCCGCCCTGGCTGGGCGAGCTCGATTGCCATTTGCTGGCCGAAGGCGAGCATTGGCATATCGAGACGCGGCTGGGCGCGCATGCGTGCGAACTCGACGGCGTGGCCGGCGTGGCCTTCGCGGTGTGGGCGCCGAACGCGCAGCGCGTGAGCGTGGTGGGGCCCTTCAACGATTGGGACGACCGCGTCCACGTGATGCGGCGCCGCCCCGAGTGCGGCGTGTGGGAAATTTTTCTGCCCGATGTGAGGGACGGCGCGCTCTATAAATTCGAGGTGCGCACGCAAACGGGCGAGATCCTGTTGAAGTCCGACCCCTGTGCCGCGCAAGCCGAAGCCGCGCCCGGCACCGCCTCGCGCGTGTGCGCGAAGCACCGG
>JAGXBI010000085.1 GCA_018971155.1 Burkholderiales bacterium | reverse complement strand
GTTCGCGCCGGAACGCGGTTTTCAGCCTGACGCGGCGGATGACGTGACTTTGATCGATCAATTACCCCGGTGCGCCAGCTCCCCTTCCCCCGAAAAAAGCGCTGCCCTTGCTGGTCATCGGCGCATCGGCGATTCCCCGCCCGCTTTGACGGCATGCGCCGCGAGCTCCCCAAAGGATGAAATCGGTCAGTCTGGCGACTGCGGGTAGCCCGGGCGCACCTTTTTCGGCACAAAGCTGTTAGCATACCCCCCTATACTATTTTTGAGTCTGCAATGAGCCATACGATTCGCGAAAAACAGAAACTGCTCAATCGGGTGCGCCGCATCAAGGGGCAGGTCGAAGCCATCGAACGTGCGCTGCAAGAAGAGCGGGGGTGCATGGAAGTGCTGCAACTCGTCACCAGCAGCCGCGGCGCGATGAACGGACTGCTTGCCGTGGTTCTCGAGGACCATATCCGCACCCATCTCGTCGATGCCGAAGCGCACGACGGGCACGGCAGCGGCACCGAGCAGTTGATCGAAGTCGTCCACAGCTATTTCAAATAAGACAGCAGAGACCATGACCAACTTTGAAGATGCCGCTTTCGGCGCGGGGCACGATCACATTTTTCTGGGTGCCGCCCATGAAGACAACGAGCGCCGGACCTGGATGGTGATTGCGCTGTGCAGCGCGATGATGTTGATCGAAATTGTCGGCGGCAGCTTTTTCGGTTCGCTGGCGCTCGTCGCCGATGGCCTGCATATGTCGACGCACGCCGGCGCGATGCTCATCGCCGCTTTGGCTTACACCTACGCGCGCCGGCATGCGGCCGACAACCGCTTCGTATTCGGCACCGGCAAGCTGGGGGACCTCGCAGGCTTCACCAGCGCCATCGTGCTTGCCATGATCGCACTGCTGATTGGATACGAAGCCGTTTCCCGCTTTCTCTCGCCGGTGCCGATTCACTTCGACCAGGCCATTCCGATTGCCGTGCTCGGCCTGCTGGTCAATCTCGCGAGCGTCTGGCTGCTCAGCGGCGATCACCATGGCCACAGCCACAGCCACGGTCATAGCCATGGCCATCACCATGGCCACGGCCATGAAGACGAACACGCTCATGACGAAGAGGCGCATCGCATTGTCGGCGGCGCGGGCGTGTTGGTATTGTCGGTCTTCGAAGACGGCGTGCCGCCCGTGTTCCGGATCAAGCCGGAAGCGCCGGCCTCGAAGCCGGGCGCAAGCGACGTTTCGGTGACGACGATCCGGCCCGACGGCGCCCACCAGACCTTTGTGTTCGCCGATCGCGGCGACTACCTCGAGTCGACCGACGACATCCCCGAGCCGCATGCCTTCAGGGCCATCGTCGGCCTGCCCGACGGCGAGCACGAGATCGAATTCGAGGAACACGAGCATGGTCACGGCGATGCTCACGCCAGCGCCAATCGGGATCACAACATCCGCTCCGCATACATTCATGTTATTGCCGACGCGGCGGTTTCCGTGCTGGCCATCATCGGGCTGTTGCTCGCGCACGCCTTCGGCTGGGTCTGGATGGACCCGCTCGCGGGGATCATCGGCGCACTGGTGATTGCCAACTGGTCGTGGGGCCTGATGCGCGATACGGGCCGCATCCTGCTGGACATGAATCCGGACAGGCGCATGGCCGACAACGTCCGCCAGGTCATCGAAGACCACGGCGACAGAGTGCTCGACCTCCATGTATGGCGCGTTGGCCCCGGCCATATGAGCGCGATCGTATCGGTGGCTACCGGCAAGACGCAGCGCAGTCCGGGGTTCTATCACTCGGCACTCAAGCGTTTCAAGGGCCTGTCGCATGTCACGGTCGAGGTGCACCAGGCGCGCGCGGCCTGACAGATGGCCCCAAGCCGCCTTGTACCGATGCGCGTTTGAAGCGGCCACGGCTCTTGCCGTCGCGTCCTTGGGCCGCTTGCTTTCTTGCCCCGGCGCTGCTACGCTCAGCCGCCTGAGTCGAGCCGGGTAAGCTGATCGCGCAGAGCGGGGAATGTGGGGCTGAACACCCGGCACGCGCGGTAGTTTTTCAACATCCGGTCAAAGACAATTCCGCGCCTGTGCTTCAAGGCGCGAGTTCATCTTCCCAAAAACGCCATGGCCGTCAACTTCGAACTCCACGAGTTGATCGCATTTCGCGCGGTTGCCGAACTGGGCAATTTCCGCAAGGCAGCCGAGGCGGTTCACATTTCGCAGTCAGCTTTCAGCCGGCGCATCGACAAGCTCGAACAGGCCTTGGGCAGCCGCCTGCTCGAACGCACCACGCACGAGGTCAAGCTGACCGCCGTCGGGCGAGAATTCGCAAGAAGCATCAGCATGCTCCTCGATGGCCTCGACGAAACGTTGCTGAGCGTGCGCGGGGTCGGCACGGCACGCATGGGCGAAGTGTGCATCGCCTGCGTACCCTCGACGGTCTATTATTTCCTGTCCAATGTCATCCAGCGCTACCGGGCCCAGTACCCCAAGCTTAGGGTCAAGGTGTTCGATGCCAGCGCCAACGAAGTGCTGGCGGCCGTCTCCAGTGGCGAAGCCGATTTCGGTATCAATTTTCTCGGCGGCTCCGAACCGGAAATCGACTATCGCCCGCTGCTGACCGAGCATTTCGTCATCGCGTGCCGTCGCGATCATCCGTTGGCCAAGTTGCGCAAGGCCACCTGGCGCGATCTGGAAGGCCACGACTTCATCCTCACCGCCAAATCGTCCGGTAACCGTCTCCTGCTCGATCAGGCGCTGGCACGCACCCACACTCGGCTATCCCCGGTCTACGAGGCTCAGCATGTCACGACGCTGCTCGGCCTCGTCGAGGCGGGCCTCGGGGTTGCCGCGGTGCCGTCGCTGGCCATGCCGCCTTATGAACACCCGCTGCTCATGAGCATTGCGCTGGGCGAACCCGAGGTCACGCGAAGAATCGGCCTGATCAAGCGCAAGGGGCGCCAGCTGTCTCCCGAGGCCCAGCAACTCTATGAATTCGTCGCCGCCAGGCGACCTGCCCGGCGGACAAAGACAACCGCCGCCTGACAGCCTGTCGAAAAGCCGCCGGGCGCCCGCGCCCCTTACCGGCTCGCGCGCTCAGCGAAGCGTCGCAAGCACCCGATCCACCATCAGCGCGGACTGGCCCAGGTAGTTCGCCGGGTCGAGCATGCCTTCCAGGCCGGCGCGATCGACATGAGCGGCAATCTCGGGGTGCGCGCAAAGCAGCTCGATGAGCGGCTTGCGCTCGGCGATCGACTGCCGGCACAAATCGTAGACCAGGTCATGTGCGTATTCCCGCCCGATGTACTTGCCAAGACCCATCATCACGGCCTCGCTCATGACCAGGCCATCGGTCAAATCGAGGTTGCGCCGCATGGCCACCGGATCCACCTGCAGGCCTTCCAGCACCTGCCTGCTTTGTCGCAAGGCGCCGGCCATCAGGCAGAAAGCCTCCGGCAGCACGATCCACTCGATTTCCCAGGGTCCGGTCGAGCGCTCGTGATCCGCTACCATCGCGTCCATCAAGGAGGCTGCGTGCTGCCGTACCACGCTGATCGCGGCATGGATGTAGCAGCTCGCGATCGGGTTGCGCTTTTGCGGCATGGTCGACGAGGATCCGCGCCCATGGTGATAAGGCTCGTAGACCTCGCCGACCTCCGTTTGCATCATCAGCTTGACGTCCATGCTGAGCTTGCCGAGCGTGCCGCCCACCAGGCCGAGGAACGCGCCGACTTCGGCGATGTTGTCGCGAATCGTGTGCCAGGCGATCAGCGGTTGCTTGAGCCCGAGCTCCGCGCACAAGCCCGCCTGGGTTTCCATGGCGCCGCGCTCGAGCGATGCAAGCGTTCCGGCGGCGCCGGCGAATTCGCCCACCAACACACGTTCCTTGAGCTGAGCCAGCCGTTCGCGATGGCGCTCGATTGCCGACAGCAATCCCGCCATCTTGTAGCCGAAGGTGACCGGGATGGCCTGCTGCAGATTGCTGCGTCCGATCATCGGCGTATCCCGGTATTGCTGGGCCAGCCGGGCCATCGCCGCGGAGATGCCGCCGAGCTCGCGCTCGACGATCGCCAGGGCCTCGCGAATCTGCAGCACGGTCGCGGTATCGGTGATGTCCTGTGTGGTGGCGCCCCAGTGGCAATATTCACCGAGCTTGTCGCGGCATAGCGCGTTGAGCTGCGAGACCACGCCCAGCACCGGATACCCGATGCGCTCGGTCTGCTCGCGCAGCTTGCCCATGTCGATCTGCTCGATTGCGCAGTGACGCACGATCTCGTCGGCGGCCTCCTGGGGGATCAGCCCCAGGCGAGCCTGCACGATGGCAAGCGCGCGCTCGATGTCGAGGTACTTCTGCGTGCGATTTTCGTCCGACCACACCTGGCGCATCTCGTCGGTGCTGAAAATGCCCTGGAAGATGATGGAATCAATGATGGAAGCTGTCATAGTGTCAAGTTAGCAAGCAAGAGAGAAATCAAAGCCCGGCCCGGCGCAACATGCGCCAGGCCCGCAGCACCACGGGTCGGTCGACCATTTGCCCGTCGACGCTGGCCGCCCCCGTGCCGGCGGCATCGGCCGCCACGACGCGGCGAGCCCACGCCAGCGAGGCCGCATCCGGCGCCATTGCCGCATGCAGCGGCGCGATCTGGCGCGGATGTATGCACAACTTGGCCCCGAAACCCCGGCGCCAAAACCATGACCAATCCGCCAGCAGGCGCGCCTCGTCGTCGATTTGCGGCGTCACGCCGGCGACCGGCGCACTCAGTTGGGCAAGGCGTGAAGCCAGAGTGATCGACGCGGCTGCTTCGGCCAGCGGCTGCGGATCGTCGGTGATGTCCAGCTCCAGGTCGAGAGCGAAGTCGAGAGTGCCGAAGACCAGCCGAACGACCCCGCTCGCGCCAGCGATGGCTCGGCAGTGAGCGAGCGCTCGCGCCGTCTCCAGCAGCGGCAGCACACTCACGTCCGGAACCGCGCTGACCAGGGCGTCGACGTGTTCGGCGTGCTCTGCCTTGGGGAGCATGACCAGACGAATTCGCGATTCGCGCACCAATCGCAGATCCTCGGGGAAAGGCTCCGACTGCGGGTCGTTGATGCGCAGCGCAATACGGTCGAGCATTGGTGTGTCGAGCTGCGCCGACCAGTGCATTACCCGGTCTCGAGCCTCGCTCTTGGCCGATGCGGCGACCGCATCCTCCAGGTCGATGACGACGACGTCCGCCGCGCTGGCCACCGCCTTGTCGAAACGCTCGGGGCGGTTGCCCGGCACGAACAGGTAGGTACGTGCATGGGCTTTCATATCGCACCCGCGGCGCGCAGCGCCGCAATCGCTTCGGTATCCAGGCCCAGCTCGGCAAGAATGGTCTCGGTGTGCTCGCCCAGGGCCGGGACCGGATCCATGCGGGGATCGCCGTCGTCCCAATTGCCGGGCGGCAGCAGCGCCGGCAATGGCCCCACGGGCGAGCCGATCTCGCGCCAGCGCCCGCGTGCATGAAGCTGCGGATGCTCCCAGACTTCATGCATGGTGTTCACGCGTGCGTTGGCGATCTGCGCGTCCTGCAGGCGCGCCACGACTTGCGGCGCACTCAGTTCGCGGAATGCGTCGATAATGATCTGGCGCAACGCATCGCGCGCGGCCACTCGCCGTGCGTTGCCGGAAAAACGTGGTTCCTTGGCGAGGTCGGGTTGCCGCAATACTTTTTCGCAGAAGCTCGCCCATTCCCGCTCGTTCTGCAAGCCGAGCATCACACTCGCCCCATCCGCTCCGGTAGGAAAAGGCCCATACGGATAGATGGTGGCGTGCGCCGCCCCCGTGCGCGGCGGGGCATCCGCGCCATCGAAGGCGTAGTACAACGGATATGAGGTCCACTCGGTCAGCGACTCGAGCATCGAAATATCGAGGCGCCGGCCAATGCCGCTGCGGGAGCGCTCGAGCAGCGCCGCCAGGATGCTTGAATAGGCATACATCCCCGCGGAGATGTCCGCGATCGATGGTCCCGCCTTGCAGGGCTCCTCGGGGGTGCCCGTCACCGAGACGAACCCCGCTTCGCTCTGAATCAGCAGGTCGTAGGCCTTTCGGTCCCGATAGGGGCCGTCCGCGCCGTATCCGGAGATATCGCATACGATGATCGACGGCTTGTGCCTGGCCAGTGACGCGTGATCGAGACCCAGCCGCCCACTGGCCCCGGGAGCGAGATTCTGTACCACGATGTCGGCCTTCTCCAGCACCAGACGCTGCAGAATCTGCCGCGCCTCCGGATGTTTGACGTCCAGCGTCAAGCTCTCCTTGCTGCGATTGGCCCAGACGAAGTGCGAAGCCATGCCGCGCACGCGATCGTCATAGCCCCGCGCGAAGTCGCCTACGCCCGGACGCTCGATCTTGATGACCCGCGCGCCGAGATCGGCGAGGTGGCGCGTCGCCAGCGGCGCGGCGATCGCATGCTCGAGTGTGACGACCGTGAGTCCCTGAAGTGGTTGCATGAGAAGTGTGATCCTTGTTGCAGGTTCATCGCAGCGTTGCGACGGCATCCATCGTCAGCCAGCCCTCGTGGTCCGCCCCCCAGAGCCGGACCTTGCGAGGGTCCGTGTCCGGCGCGGCGCACACGGAAAACGGATGCAGGTCGAAGGTCGGGCGACGCGCGCGGAAGCTGAACGCGGCGACGTCCGCCTCCGGTCGATGCGTGCGCAGGAGATCCAGGAGCAATGTGGCGATCAGCGGGCCGTGCACGATCAGCCCCGGGTAGCCCTCGACTTCGGTTACGTACCTGCGGTCGTAGTGGATGCGATGGCCGTTGAAGGTCAGCGCCGAATACCGGAACAGCAATACGTCGTCGGGAACGATCTCCCGTTGCCACGTGGCTGGCGGCGCCGCCACCGGAGGAGGATCCACGTCGCCGGGTTGGCGCGCCTGGCGGTAGACAATGTCGTGGTACTCGACGATGGCCGGATCGGCATCGTCATTGCGGCGAATCTCGTGCCGCACCTTGACGAAAGCCAGAGGCCCCGTGCGGCCCTGCTTGTGGCTCACGTCGACGATCGTGCTGGTGCGGCGCACCGCATCGCCCACGCGCACCGGCGCGCGAAATTCGAACTCGCTTGCCGCCCACATGCGGCGCGGCAGCGGCACCGGCGGCAGGAAGTCGCCGCGCTTGGCATGGCCATCGGCACCGATACCGCTCTGGCGCTCGCTGGGCAGAAAATAAAGCCAGTGCCACAGGGGCGGCAACGCCATGCCCGGGACGACCTCGGCGGCCTCCCGATCGAGCGTCGCCGTCAGGCCGCGCACGGGAGCTGCCGTGACGAGGTCATCGCGCGTTTCGACGCGCCCGATCCACTGTGTCCAATCCGTCATAAAAATCTCCCTGTCGTCCGAAGCCGGTTCAGTGAAGCGCCTCGAGCGATCGCCCCGTGGTCGAGGTGCCGAACACGCTGACTACCGCGGATACCGCCAGCCAGCACACGGCGATATAGACGAACACGCTGCCGTATCCGTAGGTGTCGAACAGCGCGCTGACGACGAACGGACCCACCACGTTGGCCAGGCGTCCCACGCCGTAGGTCAGGCCCATCCCGGTGGACCGTACATCGGTCGGGAACATCTCTGGCGTGTAGGTGTACAGGGCCACTGCCATGGCCTGGATGCTGAGCATCACCAGCGCGCCGAACACCAGGATCGCCTGCGGCTGGAAGGACAGCCCGAACGCCAGCCCGAAGATTGCGATCAGAATCCCGTCGACAGTGATGAACCAGCGCCGCTCGAAACGCTCCACCAGGTAAGAAGCCAGGATCGCGCCAAGCGGGTTGCACACGGCGATCAGGCTCGCATAAGTCAGCGAGTGAACGACCGAGAATCCATGCTTGACCAGCAATGTGGGCACCCAGGCGACAAAGCCATAGAAACCGAGGGTTTGGAAAATCCAGACCAGCAGCAGGACGAACGTGCGCTTGCGCTCGGTGGGCTCGAAAAGCCGCCCCAACGGTACCCGGCGGCCATAATCGATAGGCTCGCGATGAACGTGGGGGGCGACGTCGCTCGCGGGGGCCGGCCTGGCGGCCGCCAGCGCCTCGAGCTCCTCCACGATTTTGAGCGCTTGTGCTTCACGGTTGCGGCGCAGCAACCAGCGCGGCGACTCCTTCATGCGCGCGACGAACACCAGCGCGATCAGGCCCAGGCTTCCCCAGACGAACACGGCCCGCCATCCCCAGGAGGCCATCGGTACGAATGTCCTGGCGAACCAGGCCGTGGCTGGAATACCCACGAGGCCGACCGTCATGATGCGCCCCATGTATTTTCCGCGCACCTTCGCGGGAAAGAATTCGCTGACATAGGTGTTCGCCGTGACCGTCATGCCCGACAGGCCGACCCCCGTGAGGAATCGGAACGCCGCGAGCGAAAGCACATTCCACGAAACCGCATTGAGCAACGAGAACGTCGCGTAACAAAGGATGGTCAGGACGAGCGCGCGTTTTCGGCCGATCGCGTCGGCCAGCCAGCCGGCACAGACCGCGCCGATGAACATGCCGCCGAAACTCGCGGAGGTGATGAACGCCACCGAGCTCACGGCGATGTGCCACGCTTTCATGACCCCTGGGGCCGCGAAGGCGAATGTATTGAGGTCTGCGAACTCGAAGAAGTACGCGAATGCCAGCGCAAACACGGCAATCCTGTGGGGTCGCGTGATCGGCAGCCGATCCATCCGCTCGCTGATGCTGGAACTAGACATGTGTCTCCTCGTCGTTTTTGATTGACTCTCTCGGGAGGCGAATGGGCCCTGTGGCCTCACCCACCTTGAGAATGGTGCTTGAGCGGCCCCATTATGTCGGCAGATAGCGCGCAGGAGAATTGCACGCTTTGCATCAATTCATGCATGAAATGACGGCCTGACGGCACCCTTGGCACAAAGACCCGTTGGGCCG
The DNA here is from genome assembly GCA_018971155.1 of Burkholderiales bacterium. Classification (GTDB taxonomy): domain Bacteria; phylum Pseudomonadota; class Gammaproteobacteria; order Burkholderiales; family Burkholderiaceae; genus Pandoraea. The sequence continues at coordinate 2,350 of JAGXBI010000085.1, read as the reverse complement.
GCACCTCGGCTCGCCGAAGCTCTCGCGATTCGAATTGATTGCGCAGGCGTGCGCGGCGGCGACCGGACGTTTGTCGCCAATCAGTGATTGATCCGTTTTATCCGGCGTCTGGGCAGGCGCTCACTCCATCGGGGCGCGCCACCCACCGAATCACGGCTGCGTCCTGAAATCCGACGGGACGCAACCGAGGCGTTGCCGGAACACACTGCTCATGTGCGCGTGGGATGAAAATCCCGCAGCCAGTGCGATCTGTGCCAGATCGAGCGAGGTGCCGACGAGCAAATCGCGCGCGCGTGCAATCCTTCGATCGAGAACATGCGCATAGGGAGATTTGCCCGCGGATGCGCGGAAACAACGCGAAAACGCGCCTTCCGACATCTGGATCTCGGCTGCCATCATGGCGATGGTGATGTTACGGTCGAGGTGGGCTTCAACGAAATCCTCGATGCGTTTGAGCCGGTAGCCGGTCAGCCTTTTCGTCGGGTGCTCCGCGCACGTCGGCAAGGCCGCCGTGGCGCGTTCGACCAACGCAGCGGACCATTCTTCCAGCATCAGGGCGTCGCCCGGACTCGGATTGAGCATGTGCCGACGGATACAGCCAGCCAGGGCAACGGCCTGGCGATCGACGTGATCGCTGAAGGGCGCCGCGCGGGCGTCGTCGATGGCCCCGCGCACCGTCAAATACTCCCCGCCATGGTCGGAGCTGGAATACACATCGCAACCCGACGGGACGAAAGCCAGCCCGTTGGGGTATGCACGGAACGGCACCACCCGGTCGCTGGCGAATGCGTGAAAGCCCGACTGACTGTCAAAGGCAAATCCCACCAATGAGCCGGCGCACGTGTAGCGCGCAAGATAAGGCTGCCTTGGCAGTAGCTCCAACGTCCACCGGCCGGCATTTCGCTGCCGGGCGGTTTCCGCTTTTTGCAGGGTCATGGTCGCACGCTGTCCGAGGATGAAAGGTCAGGATCCTGAAAGGATGGCAAGCATGATTGTGCCAGTATCTCCAAAACGATGGAGGACACCCATGAAGCTACCCGATCTCGATGAACTGGACGCCGCCGCATCCCTGGTTTACCGGCAAATGCAACCGACTCCCCAATATGTCTGGCCGCAGATTTCGCAATATCTCGATGCGACGGTGTGGCTAAAGCACGAGAACCACACCCCTACCGGAGCGTTCAAGGTACGCGGCGGCATCACATTCATCGACTGGCTGATACGCGACCAGCGGCAGTGTCGCGCCATCGTCACGGCAACGCGGGGCAACCACGGGCAGAGTCAGGCGCGAGCCGCGTCGCGCGCCGGCCTGCGCAGCACCATCGTCGTTCCTTACGGAAACTCCCGTGAGAAGAATACTGCCATGCGCTCGTTCGGCGCCGACGTGGTGGAACACGGCGAAGACTTTGATGCAGCCCGCGCGGAAGCGGCGCGGATTGCGCAGGACCAAGGTGCATTTTTGGTTCCGCCATTCCACCGGCAGGTGATGCTGGGAGTCGCGAGTTACTGCCTGGAGTTGTTCCAGGCAGCGCCAACGCTCGACACCGTCTATGTTCCGATCGGTAGCGGCTCCGGCATATGCGGGATGATCGCGGCGCGCGAAGCATTAGGCCTGAGCACGGAAATCGTGGGGGTGGTCTCGACCGAAGCGCCGGCTGCAAAACTCTCTTTCGAGGCCGGGCGACCAATCGAGACCCAAACGGCCCGAACCTTTGCCGACGGCCTCGCCGTACGGGTGCCGGTTGCCGAGGCGTTCGATATCTACGCACGGGGCGCCGCCCGCATCGTTGCCGTCAGCGATAGCGAGATCGCCGCGGCGATACGCCTTTTGTACCAAGGCACACACAACGTCGTGGAAGGGGCCGGCGCGGCCTCGCTGGCGGCTGCCCTGCAGGAGAAAACCCGCAACATCGGCAAGACAGTCGGGGTGATTCTCACCGGTGCGAATATCGATGCGGATGCGTTTGCCAAGGTACTCGACGGCGGGATACCGCCTCCGTAGAAGCCCCCCGATCCGCAGGGCTGTTGCGCTCGCATCCGATCGCCACACCGTCCATACCGCACCAATCGCCCACACGGCAGGCATTGGGCTGCTACTATTCGGCTTTTGGATGGACCCTCACAGGAAGCGTCATGGGATTCGAGCAACTGGCAGAACTGAAGAAACAGCTGGCGAAGGAAGCAAGGGAAGCGAAGGAAAAATCTCGGCAAGGCGCCAACCCGGCAGCCAAGCCCGCTCGCCCGGCCCATCCGGCCCGCCCCTCCCGTCCTGCCCAACCGAAGGCGAACGGCCAGGCGGCGGCCAAGAGCGAGCCGGTCGATCCGGTCGTGCGCGTGATCGGCAAGCTGC
>JAGXBI010000440.1 GCA_018971155.1 Burkholderiales bacterium | reverse complement strand
GGTCGCCGACATCCTGTTGCTGATGTTCGGATTGTCATCCTACTGGCTGGTCGTGTTTCTGGCGCGCCGGGTGGTGCGCGGCTATCGGCGCATCGCGCAGCACCGCGTGCCGCCGCCATTGCGCGAGCGCCTCTACAACGGCGGGTGGATCGAACTGGTGTCGTTCATCCTGCTGTTGCTGTCGAGCACCGGCATCGAGTCGCTTCGTCTGTACTCGCTCAAGATGCAGCTGCCGCGTGCGCCAGGCGGTATCGTCGGCGACCTCGTGGGCAGCGGCGTCCAGCACGCTCTCGGTTTCACCGGCGGCACCCTGTGCCTGCTGTTCCTGTTCGCCTGCGGGCTGAGCCTGTTTTTCCATTTTTCGTGGCTGAGCGTGGCCGAAAAGGTCGGCATGCTGCTGCTCGACACCGCGTCGCTGATTCGCCGCAGGCGCGAAGCCAAGCGTGACCGCAAGCTCGGCGAGGAGGCTGCGATCGCGCGCGAGGGCATGGTCGAGCAGGGACGCGTGCGCAAGGAAGTGCAGGAGCCGGTGCAGATCGTGCCGGCGGTCGTCACGGTGGCGAAATCGGAGCGCGTCGAGAAAGAGAAGCAGGTGCCGTTGTTCCAGGATTTGCCCGATTCGACCTTGCCTCCGCTGGCCTTGCTCGATGCCGCGCCCGTGGCGCAGGAAACCGTGTCGGCCGAGACGCTGGAATTCACCTCGCGGCTGATCGAGAAAAAGCTCAAGGACTTCGGCGTCGAAGTCAGTGTGGTGGCCGCCTACCCGGGCCCGGTCATCACTCGCTACGAGATCGAGCCGGCGACCGGCGTCAAGGGCAGCCAGATCGTCAACCTGGCCAAGGACCTGGCGCGTTCGCTGTCGCTGGTGTCGATCCGAGTGGTGGAAACCATTCCGGGCAAGAATTTCATGGGGCTGGAGCTACCTAACCCGCGCCGCCAGACAGTGCGGCTGACCGAAATTCTCGGCTCGGAGGTCTATAACGATTCTGCCTCACTGCTCACGCTGGCGTTCGGCAAGGACATCAGCGGCAAGCCGGTGGTGGCCGACCTGGCCAAGATGCCTCACTTGCTGGTGGCCGGCACGACCGGTTCGGGCAAATCGGTCGGTATCAACGCAATGATCCTGTCGCTGCTCTACAAGGCGACCGCCGACCAGGTACGGCTGATTCTGATCGATCCGAAGATGCTCGAAATGAGCATGTACGAGGGTATCCAGCACCTGTTGTGTCCGGTTGTCACCGACATGCGCCAGGCCGGCCACGCACTGAACTGGACGGTGGCCGAAATGGAGCGCCGCTACAAGTTGATGAGCAAGCTGGGCGTGCGCAATCTGGCCGGCTACAACAACAAGATCGACGAGGCGGCCAAGCGCGAGGAAAAGATCCCCAATCCGTTTTCGCTGACGCCGGACGCGCCCGAGCCGCTCGAAAAATTGCCGTACATCGTGGTGGTGATCGACGAGCTGGCCGATTTGATGATGGTGGTCGGCAAGAAGGTCGAGGAGCTGATCGCGCGGATTGCCCAAAAGGCGCGTGCTGCCGGCATTCATCTGATTCTGGCCACGCAGCGGCCGTCGGTCGACGTGATCACCGGCCTGATCAAGGCCAACGTGCCGACGCGGGTGGCCTTCCAGGTGTCGTCGAAAATCGATTCGCGCACCATTCTCGACCAGCAAGGCGCCGAGACGCTGCTCGGCATGGGCGACATGCTGTTCCTGCCGCCGGGCAGCGGCTTGCCGCTGCGCGTGCACGGCGCCTTCGTCGCCGACGACGAGGTGCATCGCGTCGTCGAGCGCCTCAAGGAGCAGGGCGAGCCGAATTACATCGAGGGCATCCTCGAGGGCGGCACGCTCGACGGCGAGGAGGGCGGCGCGCCGGGCGAGGGCGGAACCGGCGCGGGCGGCGGGGAGTCCGACCCGATGTACGATCAGGCGGTCGCGGTGGTGCTCAAGCATCGCCGCGCTTCGATATCGCTGGTGCAGCGCCACTTGCGCATCGGCTACAACCGGGCCGCCCGGCTACTTGAACAAATGGAACAATCGGGCCTGGTGTCCGCGATGGCCAGCAACGGCAACCGCGAGATACTCGTGCCCAACCGCGAGGGAGAATAAGAGAATGCGTTTTACCAAATACTGGGCCGCGCTGTTTGCCGGCGTGACATTGATGGCGATGTCGGCCGGCGCGATGGCCGA
>JAGXBI010000084.1 GCA_018971155.1 Burkholderiales bacterium | reverse complement strand
GCGCGTCAGCACTCGACGATATTCACCGCGAGGCCGCCGCGCGAGGTCTCCTTGTACTTCGTCTTCATGTCGGCGCCGGTCTCGCGCATGGTCTTGATGACCGAGTCGAGCGAAACATAGTGCTGGCCGTCGCCACGCAATGCCATGCGAGCCGCGTTGACGGCCTTGATCGAGGCCATCGCGTTGCGCTCGATACAGGGAATCTGCACCAGGCCGCCGACCGGGTCGCAGGTGAGTCCGAGATTGTGTTCCATGCCGATTTCGGCCGCATTTTCCACTTGGCTCGCGCTGCCCCCGAGTACTGCGGTCAACGCCCCCGCCGCCATCGAGCACGCGACACCGACCTCGCCCTGACAGCCTACTTCGGCGCCCGATATCGATGCATTGAGCTTGTACAGGATGCCGATTGCGCCGGCAGTCAACAGAAAATCGAGAATCCCTTGCTCGCTGGAGCCCGGCACAAAGCGGTCGTAGTAGTGCATGACCGCCGGGATGATGCCGGCCGCGCCGTTGGTCGGGGCCGTCACGACACGGCCGCCGGCGGCGTTTTCTTCGTTGACCGCGATCGCGTAGAGATTGACCCAGTCCATCACCGACAGCGGATCTGACAAGGTACGCTCGGCGCGCTGTGTCAGGTGGTGATACAGCTCCGGGGCACGGCGCCGCACATGCAGGGGCCCGGGCAGCTCGCCGTCGGCATCGGTGTTGCCAATGCCGCAGCCGCGCGCCACGCACGACTGCATGACCGTCCAGATACGCAGCAGTCCGGCTCGAATTTCCTCGTCCGAGCGCCACACGCGTTCGTTGTCCCACATCAGGCCGGCGATGCTCTTGCCGGTCTGCTCGCACATCGCCAGCATCTCCTTGCCGGTGCGGAACGGGTGCGGTAATTGTTCGTGCGCGCTGAGCACCTGCGTGTTGGCCGCTCCCGCGGTAACCACGAAGCCGCCGCCGACCGACAGATAACGGCCTTCGCGCAAAGTGGCGCCGGCGGCGTCGAGCGCGTGAAATTTCATGCCGTTGGGATGTTCGGCCATCGCTTCGCGGCGATAGAAGACGATGTGCTCCTTTTCAATGAACGGCACGGGATGCTTGCCGAGCAGCGCCAGCGAACGCTCGGCGCGCATTTGCGCGAGCTTGCCGGCGATACCGGCCGGCTCGACCGTGTCGGGCGCCTCGCCCATCAGCCCCAGGATCACACCCTTGTCAGTACCGTGCCCCTTGCCGGTGGCGCCCAGCGAGCCATACAGCTCGGCGCGCACGCTCGCGGTCTGCGCCAGCAGGCCGTCGCGCTCGAGCCCTTGCGCGAACATCAGCGCCGCGCGCATGGGTCCGACGGTATGGGAACTGGACGGCCCGATGCCGATTTTGAAGAGATCGAAAACAGAAACCGCCATGCATCAGCCTCCTTGTTAGTGCGAACGGCATGTGAGCGCTCACATGCGGCTGCAACTATCGGTTCGATGCCGTCGATGTGACGGCCGTTCCATCTTTTTTTGTCATGCCGCACACATGCTGTTGTGCAGCGCGCCATGCGGCGCGCTGCCTCCCGCTGCTACTGGTACTCGCCAATCGGCACGCAGGCGCAGAACAGGTTGCGATCGCCGTACACGTTGTCGGCACGGCCCACCGGCGGCCAGTACTTGCGTTCGCGCAGGCTGGCGACCGGATAAGCGGCCTGGCTGCGTGCATAGGCATGCGTCCATTCGTCGGCGGTCACCACGGCGGCGGTATGCGGCGCGTGCTTGAGCGGATTGTCCTCGCGGTCGGCGCGGCCTTCCTCGACGGCGCGAATCTCCTCGCGAATGGTCACCATCGCTTCGATGAAGCGATCGAGCTCGGCCTTCGATTCCGATTCGGTCGGCTCGATCATCAAGGTGCCCGGTACCGGGAAGCTCATGGTCGGCGCGTGGAAGCCGAAATCCATCAGCCGCTTGGCGACGTCGTCGACCGAGATGCCGCTGGTCTCCTTGAGCGGGCGCAGGTCGAGAATGCACTCGTGCGCAACCAGTCCGCCCGGCCCGCTGTACAGCACCGGGTAGTGCGGCGCGAGCTTCCTGGCCAGGTAATTGGCGTTGAGAATCGCGTTCTCGGTGGCCGCGCTCAGCCCTTGCGCACCCATCATCGCGATATACATCCACGAAATCGGCAGAATCGACGCCGAGCCATACGGCGCACCGGACACCGCGCCGATGCCTTGCTCGCCGCGCAGGTAGCCGGTCGAGGCCTGATTCGGCAGGAACGGCGCGAGGTGCGCGCCGACCGCCACCGGCCCGACGCCGGGGCCGCCACCGCCGTGCGGAATGCAGAAGGTCTTGTGCAGGTTCAGGTGAGAGACGTCGCCGCCGAACTGGCCGGGCGCGCACAGCCCCACCATCGCGTTCATGTTGGCGCCGTCGACATAGACCTGCCCGCCGTTGGCGTGCACGATGTCGCAGATCTCGCGCACGCCCTGCTCGAACACGCCGTGCGTCGACGGATAGGTGATCATGATCGCGGCCAGGCGATCGCGATGCTGCTCCGCCTTGGCTTTGAGGTCGGCCAGATCGACGTTGCCCTGCGTGTCGCAGGCCACCACCACGACCTGCATGCCCGCCATTTGCGCCGAGGCCGGATTGGTGCCGTGAGCGGACGCGGGAATCAGGCAGACATTGCGATGCGCTTGCCCGCGCGATGCGTGGTAGGCCTGGATGACCAGCAAACCGGCGTACTCGCCCTGCGAGCCGGCATTGGGCTGCAGCGACACGGCCGCGTAGCCGGTCGCCGCCACCAGCATCTGTTCGAGTTGCGCGATCATCTCGCGGTACCCGGCGGTTTGATCGGCCGGCGCAAACGGGTGGATGTGCGCGAATTCGGGCCACGTCACCGGCAGCATTTCGCTGGTCGCGTTGAGCTTCATCGTGCACGAGCCGAGCGGAATCATCGTGCGGTCGAGCGCCAGATCCTTATCGGCCAGGCTGCGCAGATAGCGCAGCATTTCGTGCTCGGAGTGATAGCGGTTGAATACCGGATGCGTGAGATAAGCGCTATGCCGCGCCAGATCCGCCGGATAGGCATTGCCCGCGTTCGCCTCGAGCGCGTCGAAATCCGGCTGCGCGGCGCTCACGCCTGCCGCGCCGGCGAGCACCGACCACAGCGCGACGACATCGTCGCGCGTGCTGGTTTCGTCCAGCGAAATGCCGACATGCGCGGCATCGATTGCGCGCAGATTGATCCCCCGGGCCGCGGCCGCCGCGTGCGCCGCCGCCGCATTGCCGCGCACCGGCACGGTCAGCGTATCGAAGAAGGTCGTGTTGACCGGCGCCAACCCCATTTGCGCGAGGCCGGCTGCCAGCACCGCAGTCAGGCGATGCACGCGCTCGGCAATGATGCGCAAACCTTGCGGCCCATGATAAGCCGCATACATGCTGGCCATGATCGCCAGCAGCGCCTGCGCCGTGCAGATGTTCGAGGTCGCCTTTTCGCGGCGGATATGCTGCTCGCGGGTTTGCAGCGCCAGGCGCAGCGCCGGCTTGCCCTGGCTGTCGACCGTGACGCCGACCAGGCGGCCCGGCATCGAGCGCTTGAGCTCGTCGCGCACTGCCATGTATGCGGCATGCGGGCCGCCGAAGCCCATCGGCACGCCAAAGCGCTGGCTGTTGCCAACCGCCACGTCCGCGCCCCATTCGCCCGGCGGCGCGAGCAGCGTCAGTGCCAGCAGGTCGGCCGCGGCGATCACGCCGCCGCCTTGGGCATGCACCGCGTCGGCAAGTGCGCGGTAATCGCGCACGTCGCCGTTGACCCCGGGATATTGCAGCAGCACGCCGAACGCCTGCGCGCCGGCGGCCGCCTCGGCCGGCCCGACCACCACCTCGATATCGAGCGGACGGGCACGGGTGCGCACCACCTCGATGGTCTGCGGCAGCACGTCGTCAGCCACGAAAAAGATATTCGACCTGGATTTTCCGGTGCGTTTGAGCAGCGTCATCGCCTCGGCCGCGGCGGTCGCTTCGTCGAGCATCGAGGCATTGGCAATCGCCAGTCCGGTCAGGTCGATCACCATCTGCTGGAAATTCAGCAGCGCCTCGAGCCGGCCCTGGGAAATTTCGGGTTGATAAGGCGTGTAGGCCGTATACCAGGCCGGATTTTCCAGCACGTTGCGCAGAATCACGCCGGGCGTGAAAGTGCCGTAGTAGCCTTGGCCAATGAACGATTTGCAGACCTTGTTCCTGCTGGCCAGCGCGCGCAGCCGCGCCAGTGCCTCCTGTTCGGTTTGCGGCTCGGCCGGCAACCCGGCGGCGGTCAACGCGGCTGCCAGCGACTGCGCTTCGGTACGGCGGATCGAGGCGGGAACGACGGCGTCGATCAGGGCGTCGCGCGAGGCATACCCGAGTTCGGCCAGCATGGCGCGTTGTTCGCCGGTGTCGGCGCCGATATGGCGTGCGGCGAAATTGTCGCGCTGCTCGAGCTCGGCGAGCGCACGGCGGGTCATAGGCAGGTCAGTCAAAGCGTTCATGGTCAACAATCTCTTGGTGTCTTGGCGGGCCCGCCCCGGCGGGCGGGCCCTGGCGTTACGGCTTGTGCTGGCTCAGGCGCCGATGCTGCTGGCGTAAGCCTCGGCGGACATCAGCTTCTCGACGGCCGAGGCGTCGGCAGGCTTGATCTTGAACAGCCACGCGCCATAGGCGTCGCTGTTGACCTGGTCGGGCGTGCCGGCCAGATCGCCGTTGCTGGCAACGATCTCGCCGGCCACCGGCGCATAGATGTCGGATGCTGCCTTCACCGACTCGATCACCGCGACCGCCTCGCCAACGGTTACCTGGCGGCCGGCGTCGGGCAGTTCGAGGAAAACGATGTCGCCCAGCGCTTCCTGCGCGTGGTCGGTGATGCCGATGGTCAGCGTGCCATCGGCTTCGCGGCGCACCCATTCGTGGGATTCGGTGTATTTCAGATCGGCAGGAATGCTCATGTCAGGCTCCGGAGAAAGAAAGGGGGAGAAGGTTCGGTTCGGCTCGGACCAGTTCAGGCGTTGACCGCCTTGCCGTGGCGCACGAACGGTAATTTGACCACACGAGCGGCCAGTTGCTTGTCGCGAATCTGCACTTGTACGGTGTCGCCGTCGGCAACCCCGCGCGGCAGGCGGGCAAACGCGATCGACTGCTGCAACGTCGGACTGAAGGTGCCGCTGGTGATTTCGCCGGTGCCATGCGGCGTCAGCACTTTCTGGTGCGCGCGCAGCACCCCGCCCTTGTCGAGCAGGATCAAGCCGGCCAGACGCGCCCGCTGTCCCTGCGTCTCCAGAGCATCCTTGCCGACGAAAGCGCGCTCGCTCTGCAGCTCGACGGTCCAGGCCAGCCCGGCGTCGAGCGGCGAGACGTCGTCGTCCATATCCTGTCCATACAGATTCATGCCCGCTTCCAGGCGCAGCGTGTCGCGTGCGCCCAGTCCGGCCGGACGCACGCCGGCGGCGGTCAGCGCCTGCCACAACGCCGCCACGTGCGTAGCCGGACAAATCAGCTCGAAACCGTCCTCGCCGGTGTAACCGGTGCGCGCCACCATCAGCTCGCCGAACGGCGTGTCGGCCACCACCGTCGCGTTGAACGGTTTGAGCATCTCGCTGGCCGCCTGGATCTGCGGCACCGCCTGCCACGCCCTGGCGCGCGCCTGAGGGCCTTGCACCGCGACAATCGCCAGTTCGCGGCGCGGCGTGATGGTCAGGTTGTAGTCGCCGTGCGCATTGAGCTGCCCGAGCCAGGCGAGGTCCTTATCGGCGGTGCCGGCATTGACGACGAGCCGGAAGTGATCTTCGCTGAAAAAATAGGTGATCAGATCGTCGATCACGCCGCCGTTGGGATTGAGCATGCACGAATAGAGCGCCTTGCCCGGCGTTTGCAGCTTGTCGACATTGTTGGCCAGCGCGTAGCGCAGAAACTCCCGCACGCTCGGCCCGTACAGATCGACGACGCACATGTGCGATACGTCGAACATTCCTGCCCCGGTGCGAACGGCGTGATGTTCGTCGATCTGCGAGCCGTAGTTGACGGGCATGTCCCACCCGCCGAAATCGACCATGCGGGCACCCAGTGCGCGGTGCACGGCGTTCAGCGGAGTACGTTTGAGTTCGGTCATGAAAGGTCTCGGGTCCTGAAAAGGAAAAAGGGTCATCCAAGCGCCAGGCCACGGATGGCCGGATACTTGGATGACCCCTCTGTCCTCGGTACCTGAGAGATTGCGCGGCGGGTTGCCAACAGGTGGCTACCGAGCCTCGCGCGCCCCTTCGGTGGGCAGCCGGCTGATCGCCGCCGCCGCTCTCCAGAGATCGAAAGCTTCGCTTTCGTCACGACCGGTCCTTTTGCCTGAGAGTTTGCGGGTGTTACCCCTTCGGCGGCGCCGGCATGTGCTTCCCGGCGCGCTCTCCCGATCACGAATCGGCACTGTAAGGGCAACCTCCGGGCTTGTCAAATGCCGTTGATGGCATTGCCTTTCCGGCCCATGAACGCCGGCCCGAACGCGCTAGTGCCCGCCGCTCGGATGCTGGTAGGCCGGACAGCCGTCCCGGCCCCACCGGCCATTGCAGATCGACCACAGGCACTGTTGGCGCTGCACGAGCTGGTACCACGCGTACCTGTCGCATGCGGCCACCTGGGCTGTCAGGTTTGGCGCACTCGCGGCGGCCGACGCTGGCGCTGCGCTCCGGACCGGCACCGCAGCAGGCGGCGGGTTGACCGGCTGCAATGCCTGCATGAGATCGGCCGGCGACTGCGCCGACGATGGCGGCGGCGCCGGCATGGGCGCGGCAGCCTGCGCGCTGGCGTCGACGCCGGAAGCCAGCGGCAACATCATCGGCGAGGCCTTGGTCGCGCCGATGCTCGCCGGCACGCTACCGGCATTCGCTTGCCCGACGACCGCGACCGGCGGCGCCGGCGGAATCGGCACGGCACGGATGGCATCAGGCACGGCCTGGACGGAAGCCGGCTGGATTGCGGCGGCCTGCCCAGGCGGTGCATTGCCGACGGCAGCGGACGCCGCCGCGAGCACCGGCCCGCTTGCCTCTGGCGCCTGGGTCGGCAAGACATGCGTGTCGCCCGACGGCACGGCCCCGGGGTCGGTCACCGCCCACCAGGCGCCACCGAGTGCGATAACCGTCAGCACCGCGGCAAACGCGATCAGTCCCCCGGTCAGCCAACGGGATTCTTCGACTTGGTTCAAATTCATGGGCTGTCCTTTGATGACACCGGGGTGCCCGCGACCTCACATCCGACGATGCGCATCGGCACGCACCAGCGCGCTCCCCGACACAGCCTGGACGCGATCTTCCGTAACAAGTTCCGCTCTCGGAAGACCCGCAAGCCGCCCTGGAAGCCCATGATACACTTGGCCGCCCGGCGGTTAAACGAGGCCGCGACCTCGCGGGCGCGCCCGGCAACCGCCTGTCATTTTCGGCCCGCTCAATCCCGATGTCCTCATTTCCACTGAATCCCGCACAGCACGAGGCGGTGCGCTATTTCGACGGTCCCTGCCTGGTGCTGGCCGGCGCCGGCAGCGGCAAGACCCGCGTCATCACACAGAAAATCGCCTATCTGATCGAAGCGAAGGGATTCGAACCCCGCCATATCGCCGCGGTAACCTTCACCAACAAGGCCGCGGCCGAAATGCGCGAGCGCGTAGCCAAACTGCTGGAGGGCAAAACGCTGACCGCCCCCGGCAAGGAAGGCCGCAAGGTGCCGGTCAATCAATTGACGGTCTGCACCTTCCATTCGCTGGGCGTGCAGATTCTGCGCCGCGAGGCCGAAAACGTGGGCCTCAAGCCCCAGTTCTCGATCATGGACGCCGACGACTGCTTCGGGCTGATCCAGGAGCAGTTGGGCACCACCGACAAGGGCATGATCCGGCGCGTGCAGAACACCATTTCCCTGTGGAAAAACGGCTTGGTCACGCCCGAACAGGCGCTTGCCGGCGCGCAAAATGCCGACGACCACCAGGCGGCCATGGTATTTCGCAACTATGTGGCCACGCTGCACGCCTACCAGGCGGTCGACTTCGACGACCTGATCCGCATTCCGACCGAGCTGTTCGCCAGGGACGAAGCGGTGCGCGAGCGCTGGCAAAACCGCTTGCGCTACCTGCTGATCGACGAATACCAGGACACCAATACCTGCCAATACACACTGCTCAAGCTGCTGGCGGGCCCGCGCGCGGCGTTCACGGCCGTCGGCGACGACGACCAGGCAATTTACGGCTGGCGCGGCGCCACCCTGGAAAACCTGAAGCAGCTGCAGAGCGATTTTCCGCAACTCAAGGTCATCAAACTCGAGCAGATCTATCGCTCGACGGTACGCATCCTGCAGGCAGCCAACAGTGTCATCGCCAACAATCCGAAGCTGTTCGAGAAAAAGCTGTGGAGCGAGCACGGCATGGGCGACCCGATCAGCGTCACCGGCATGAACGACGAGGAACACGAGGCCGAATCGGTGGTATTCAAACTCTCGGCGCATAAATTCGAGCGGCGCGCGCAGTTCCGCGACTATGCGATCCTGTATCGCGGCAATCACCAGGCCCGTATTTTCGAACAGATCCTGCGTCGCGAGCGCATCCCCTATGTCCTGTCGGGCGGTCAATCCTTTTTCGACAAGGCCGAAATCAAGGATCTGTGCGCTTACCTGCGCCTGATCGCCAATCCGGACGACGACCCGGCCTTCATTCGCGCCGTCACGACACCGCGCCGGGGCGTCGGCAGCAGCTCGCTCGAAGCGCTCGGCAGTTTCGCCGGCCAGGCCAAGGTATCGCTATTCGAGGCCGTCTACATGGGCGCGCTCGAGACACGCGTGGCGGCTCGCCAGCTCGAGCCGCTGCGCGCCTTTTGCGATTTCATCACGCGCATTGCCGACCGCGCCGGGCGCGACCCGGCCACCGAAGTGCTCAACGAGCTGATGGAAGGCATTCATTACGAGGCCTATCTGTATGACGCCTTCGACGAGCGGCAGGCGCAGGCCAAATGGCAGAACACCCTGGAGTTTCTCGACTGGCTCAAGCGCCGGGGCACCAGGCCAGCGGAGGAAGGCGCTGGCGCGACCGGCTTCGACAACGCCGACGGCTTGGCCGATACCGGCAAGAATCTGCTCGAATTGACCCAGACCGTCGCCCTGATGTCGATGCTCGAAGGTCGCGAGGAAGACCCCGATGCGGTGCGCCTGTCGACCCTGCATGCGTCCAAGGGGCTCGAATATCCGCACGTCTTCCTGGTCGGCGTGGAGGAAGGCATCCTGCCGCACCTGCGCGAAGACGATGAGATCACCGACGAAAAAATCGAGGAAGAGCGGCGCTTGATGTACGTCGGCATTACCCGCGCGCAACGCAGCCTGCATTTGAGCTGGTGCAAGAAACGCAAGCGTGCGCGGGACACCCTGGTGTGCGAGGTCTCGCGCTTCGTGCGCGAAATGAACCTTGACGACGCGCCGCCGCCCGCCCCGGAAGACGCACCGATGACGCCCAAGGAACGGCTGGCGAGCCTGAAGGCCCTGCTGGCAGGCGGCAAAACACCGAATCCGGCCTGAGCCGCGCCGCCGAACACGGTCGTCGAACACGCAGGCCGGATCGCCGGCAGCGGGTACAAAAAAGCCCCGTGCGCGCACGGGGCTTGATCGGAACACGCCAGCGGTCTTACTGCTCGGCCGCGTGCACCATGTAATCGACAGCGGACTTAACCTCGCCGTCGGGCGCATTCGAACCGCCCTTGGCGGGCATCGCGTTGAAACCGTGCAGTGCCGCGTTATACAGCGTATCCATGCCGGTCTTGATGCGCGGTGCCCAGTCAGCCTTGTTGCCGAACTTCGGCGCCCCCATCACGCCGGCGGCATGGCAAGCCACGCAAACCTGCCCGTATAGCTTCTTGCCGGCGGCCAGATCGGCCGGACTGCCCGGCGCCGGTTGGCCAGCCGAAGCGGTGGCTGCCGGCTTGGCGGCGGAAATCGCGGCAATCGCCGCAGCCGCGGCGTTCGTCTCGGCGCTTGCCGCCGACGCGGGTGCCGCCGCAGCGGAAGCCGGTGCCGCACCAGCGCCCGAGGCGGGCTGCGCGGGCGGCGGCGGCTCGCTGAAGTGGCCGCCCGATTGGTTCGCCATATAGACGATGGCACGCGCGATTTCGTAATCGCTGACGTCGGCCGGGTTGGTGCCGCCGCGCGGCGGCATCGCACCCTTGCCCGCCAACGCGGTCTTGAGCAGCGTCGGGAAGCCCTGCGCAATGCGCGGCGCCCAGTCCGCGCTATTGCCCACCTTGGGCGCTCCGGCCGCGCCGGTCGCGTGGCAAGCCGAGCAGACCGCCTTGAAAAGTTGCTCGCCGGTCTGATACACGTGCGGCGCGTTGGCGTCGCGCACTTCCACATGAGCTACCGGCGCGATGCGCTGCGTCACAGCCTCCGCCGACATCCCGCCGCTGCCGGCGCCGGTGCGGGCACTGTTGCCGACGTACACCACCAGCAGGGCAATAATGGCAATTGGGACAAGAAAACCAGCGGCAACCACGGCAATCAGCTGCTTCGGCGTCTTGATCGGCGTCTCGTGCTCGTTATGCGCTTCGCTCATGCGGATCTCTCAAAATTTGTGGAAACCGGGGGCGTCGACTTTTAGCGTCTAGCGCGCTATTAAGTAAAATTAACACGGAATTATAGCGGCAAACCTCCACTATTTAATATCGCATGGGAGTTCGGCTGAACAGCCGGATTTTCCTGCAACGGACGCCGTCGGTCGTTTTTTTCACACAAAAGCGTGGCAAAACACGGCCAAGGCATGGACGGCGAGGGCTAAAACCGCTATCCTTCCACGTCTTAATTGGCCGCAGGCCAGGCCCTCGGGCCAGCCGTGCGCAGCCCAACCGGCCTCACACGCCGTCACACACGAATGCGCCCGTAGCTCAGGGGATAGAGTATCGGCCTCCGAAGCCGAGGGTCACTGGTTCGATTCCAGTCGGGCGCGCCAATAAAATCAAATGGTTAGCGGGAAAAGGTGCGCCCCGCATCACGCTTTGTGCTACCCCCGCGCTACCTGCTTCATAGATACCAGTCAAACAAAAACGATTTTACCAACTACGTAGTCACTTTATTGGCGACATCTCTCATTTCGCCCTACCTTGTCATTCAGACGAGTTTATAAACCCAAGCCTCAAAAAAACAGAAGCCCACCACTTTGGGCGGGCTTCCTCTTCAAGAATCTATCGTGCCGCTCATTATTTATACGGCCAAAGATCCCAATTCCAAATGCCATGCATATTTAATCTCCTGAGATTATCACCAAGCCGCCGCTCTT
>JAGXBI010000439.1 GCA_018971155.1 Burkholderiales bacterium | reverse complement strand
TCCGCACTCGGCACGCTTGGCGGCCATCGCTTTTATCTGTACGGGCCGCGCGACACATTCGGTTGGCTGCATCTGATCGGCACCCTGCTCGGCATCAGCGGCTGGCAACTGCTGATGCGCAGCCAACTGATGTCGCCGCTGGGCTGGGGGCTCGCGATCTGTGGCGCCATTTCCCTGTTTTCCAGCTTGCTGGCCGCAATCGTCTACGGACTGCGCCCCGACGATGTCTGGAATGGCCGCTTCAATAGCCAAAGCTCACGCAAATCCAGTTCCGGCTGGAGCGTCATTCTGATCGTGAGCATTTCCCTTTTCGTGGGAGCCGGACTCATGATGTTCGGCCTCGTTGTCGGCTTCCAGACGTACTTCGAGACACATCTGCCGCCCAATTCGCTGTCACAATGACAAAAGCGACCGTGCCGCCGCGCTGACTCGCACGGGTCAGCCACAGGGTAACGGCTGAATCCAAAGGAGACAAAGATGCTCACCAGGCAAACCACTTATGCCGAACTCGTTGCCGGGTTTTCGTGGCGGGTCCCGCCACGCTTCAATATCGGCGTCGACACCTGCGACAAATGGGCCGACGGCAGCGGCCGCCTTGCGCTTATCTACGAAAAGAACGACGGCACACAAGCGCGCTATACCTTCGACGACATCAAGACGCGCTCCAATCAACTCGCCAATAGCCTGCGCCGGCGCGGCATCGCGCGCGGCGAGCGCATCGGCATCTTTCTTCCGCAAACGCCGGAAACGGCCCTGGCGCATATCGCCGCCTACAAACTGGGCGCCGTGGCCGTGCCGCTGTTCGCGTTGTTCGGCATGGAGGCGCTCCAGTATCGCTTGTCAAACTGCGGCGCGGCCGCACTGATCACGGATCGCCAGGGCCTGGAGAAGATTCGCTCGATCCGCGACACCTTGCCCGATCTGAAAACGGTCTATTGCATCGACGCGACGGCTTCCGATCCCGATGCCTGCGATTTCTGGCAGCAGCTTCAGGCGGAACCGGATGCGTTCGAGCCAGTCGACACGTCAGCGGACGACCCGGCCGTCATCATCTACACCTCCGGCACGACCGGCAAACCCAAAGGCGCGCTGCATGCGCACCGCGTGCTGCTGGGGCATCTGCCCGGCGTTGAGATGTCGCACGAGTTTTTCCCCGAGCATGCGCGACTGATGTGGACGCCGGCCGATTGGGCCTGGATCGGCGGACTGCTCGATGTGCTGTTGCCGGCCTGGCATCATGGGGTGGCAGTGCTGGCCCGCCGTTTCGACAAATTCGACGGCGAGGCGGCATTCGATCTGATGGCGCGCCATGGCGTCACCCATACCTTCTTGCCGCCGACAGCCCTCAAGATGATGCGCGCGGTCAAGAATCCGCACCGCTGGCGCCTTTCGCTGCGCGCGGTCGCCAGCGGTGGCGAGTCGCTTGGCGAAGAGTTGATCGAGTGGGGCCAGGCAGCGCTGGGCGTCACCATCAACGAGTTCTACGGGCAGACCGAATGCAATGTGGTGCTGTCGTCGTGCTCGTCGCTGTTTCCCCCCAGAATCGGCTCGATCGGCAAAGCGGCGCCAGGACACCAGGTGCGGATCGTCAACGATGCCGGCGAAGTATTGCCGGTCGGCACCGAGGGCAATATCGCCGTGCGCGCCCCCGATCCGGTGATGTTCCTGGGCTACTGGGGCAATCCGGACGCCACTCGCGCAAAGTATGCCGGCGACTATTTGATCACCGGCGATCTTGGCGTAGAGGACGCCGATGGTTTCGTACAGTTCATCGGACGCAACGACGACGTTATCACCAGCGCCGGCTACCGCATCGGCCCGGGGCCGATCGAAGACTGCCTGCTCGGGCATCCGGCCGTACGCATGGCGGCCGTGATTGGCGTACCCGATCGCGAACGCACCGAGATCGTCAAGGCATTCGTGGTGCTGAACCCCGACTACAAGCCGAGCGATGCGCTGGTCAAGGAAATTCAGATGCACGTCAAGACGCGTCTGGCCGCGCACGAGTACCCGCGCGAGGTCAGTTTCGTCGATGCGCTGCCGATGACGACCACCGGCAAGATCATTCGCAAGGCATTGCGCGAGGGCGCTGGCCGCTAAGGCGCTTGGCGCGCGACGGCCGTCGCTCAGAACAGATCCAGCTGCGGGCCATGCGCGCCGGGCTGGCGAAACTGTGTCGTGTCCAGCGGCCGAC
>JAGXBI010000083.1 GCA_018971155.1 Burkholderiales bacterium | reverse complement strand
CTGACCAGGCCGATGCTCAAGCAGGGCGGTCAGTGGCACGAGGTCGACTGGCAGACCGCGCTCGAATACCTCGGCCACGGGCTGGCGGATATCCAGCGCGAACATGGCAGCGACGGTATCGCCGCGCTGGCGACGCCCCACGCCACCCTGGAAGAGCTCTATCTGCTGCAAAAACTGGTGCGAGGCCTCGGTAGCAGCAACGTCGATTTCAGGTTGCGGCAGAGCGACTTTTCCAATCAACTCAAGGGTGCACCCTGGCTCGGCATGGCGATTGCCGACGTCGAGCGGCTCGACACCGCTTTCGTGATCGGCTCCTTCCTGCGCAAGGATCATCCGCTGCTCGCTGCCCGCCTGCGTCACGCGGTGAAAAATGGCGGCAAACTCAGCGTGCTGCATGCTTGCGACGACGATCCATTGATTCCGTTGACCGGCAAGATCATCGCGGCTCCGGGGGCCTGGACGAGCGAACTCGCCGGCGTCGCGGCGGCAGTCGCCGCGGCCAAGGATGTCGCATTGCCGTCGGCGCTCAGCGATGCCGAGCCCAGTCAGCGCGCGCGCCAAATTGCCGAAGCGCTCCTCAGTGGCGAGCATCGAGCCGTGTTGCTAGGCAATAGTGCGGTTCAACATCCGCAGTTCGCGCAGTTGCATGCGCTTGCGCAATGGATTGCCGAGGCTACCGGCGCCAAACTCGGATTTCTCACCGAAGCGGCCAATACGGTCGGCGGCTATCTCACACGCGCCGTCAGCCCGTTGGGTACGAAAGAACTGGTTGAGAAGCCCCGCCAGGCTTACCTGCTGCTGCATGCCGAACCCGAATTCGATAGCGCAGACCCCGCGACCGTATTGAAGGCGTTGCGCGGCGCCAAAATGGTTGCGGTGCTGTCGCCGTACAAAAATACCGCGGCGCTCGACTACGCCGATGTCCTGCTGCCGGTGGCGCCTTTCACCGAGACGGCGGGTACCTTCGTCAATTGCGAAGGGACGGCTCAGAGCTTCAACGGTGTCGTTCGCCCGTTGGGTGAGACGCGGCCGGCATGGAAAGTACTGCGTGTGCTGGGGAATCTGCTGAAGCTGCCCGGCTTCGAATACGAAACCCCTGAGCAAGTGCGGGACGAGGTCCTGTCGGCGGTCGACATGAGCGCGGCATTGAACAACGCAACGACCGCGCCGGTCGGCGCGACCGCTGCTGAATCCAATGGCCTGGAGCGCATCGCCGATGTGCCGATCTATCACGCCGACGCGTTGGTGCGGCGGGCGCCGTCGTTGCACCTGACGAACGACGCGCGACGCGCGATGGTCGCCTCGCTGCCCGCTGATCTGTTCGACAGCCTGGGCGTCAATGAAGGGGATGCCGTCACCGTGCGCCAAGGCGAGTGCGTGACGACGCTGCCCGCGGCACGGGATGCGGCACTGCCATCCAACACGGTGCGGGTGTCGTCCGCGACGCCGGCTGGAGCGGCACTGGGCCCGATGTTCGGCCAAATCAAGGTGGAGAAGGCGCAATGAGTCTGGTTGACATCATTACATCGCACGGTCAGGAGTGGCTCGGCGCGGCCTGGCCGACGGTGTGGGCACTGGTGCGTATTCTGGTGGTTTCGGTGGTGTTGCTGCTGTGCGTGGCCTATCTGATTCTCTGGGAACGCAAGCTGATCGGCTGGATGCACGTGCGGATCGGGCCGAACCGGGTCGGGCCGCGAGGGTTGTTGCAGCCGATCGCCGACGTGCTGAAACTGTTGCTCAAGGAAGTCATTACGCCGACCCAGGCGACCAAATGGGTCTATGCGATCGCACCGGTGATGGCCGTGATGCCCGCTTTTGCGATCTGGGCAGTGATTCCATTTCAATCGAAGATGGTGCTGGCCAACATCAATGCCGGGTTGCTGTACGTGCTGGCGATCTCGTCGTTGGGTGTCTACGGCGTGATTCTGGCCGGCTGGTCATCGAACTCGAAATATGCGTTTATCGGCGCAATGCGCGCCTCGGCTCAGATGATTTCCTACGAAATCGCCATGGGCTTTGCGCTGGTGACCGTGTTGATGACGTCCGGCACGCTGAATCTGTCGGACATCGTCCACTCGCAGGAGCGCGGCATTTTCGCTGGCATGGGCCTGAATCTGCTGTCCTGGAACTGGCTGCCGCTGCTGCCGATGTTCGTCGTGTATTTCGTCTCGGGCATTGCGGAAACCAACCGCCATCCGTTCGACGTTGTCGAGGGCGAATCGGAAATCGTCGCGGGTCATATGATCGAATATTCGGGGATGGGTTTTGCGCTGTTCTTCCTCGCCGAATACATCAACATGATCGTCATTTCGGCGCTGGCCTCGGTGCTGTTTCTGGGGGGCTGGAGCGCGCCGTTCGGCTTCCTGTCATTCATCCCGGGTATCTTCTGGTTGGCCTTCAAGGTCTTTCTGTTGCTGTCGGTGTTCATTTGGGTGCGCGCGACCTTTCCGCGTTATCGCTATGACCAAATCATGCGCCTCGGCTGGAAAGTGTTTTTACCCCTGACGATGTTCTGGCTGCTCGTGGTCGGCTTCTGGATCATGTCGCCATGGAATATCTGGAAGTAATGGGAAAAACTGGGGGAATGCGATGCTGAGCGCAATCAAGAATTTTTTTGGCAGCTTCTTGCTTGTCGAGCTGTTCAAGGGACTGGCCCTGACCGGGCGCTACGCGTTCGCGCGTAAGATCACCGTTCAGTTTCCGGAAGAGAAGACGCCGCTGTCGCCGCGTTTTCGCGGGCTGCATGCATTACGCCGCTACCCCAATGGGGAAGAGCGCTGCATCGCCTGCAAGCTGTGCGAAGCGGTGTGCCCTGCCGTGGCCATCACCATCGAGTCTGATGTGCGGGACGACGGCACGCGCCGCACCACACGTTATGACATCGATCTGACCAAGTGCATTTTCTGCGGCTTCTGCGAGGAAAGCTGTCCGGTGGATTCCATTGTCGAGACCCACATTCTCGAGTATCACGGCGAGAAGCGGGGCGATCTGTACTTCACCAAGGAAATGCTGCTCGCCGTCGGCGACCGGTATGAAAAAGAAATCGCGGCGGCCAGAACGGCCGATGCTCCGTACCGTTGAGATGCGATGCGTCTCGCCATTGGTACTCCGTAGGCTAAGTTCGGTGACAGTCCGGTGATTATGGAATTCACAACCTTTCTCTTTTACGTGTTTGCGCTGATTCTGGTGATCTCGGCCCTCAAGGTCGTGACCGCGCGCAATCCGGTCCAGTCGGCACTTTTTCTGGTGCTGTCGTTTTTTAACGCGGCCGCCATCTGGATGCTGCTGCAGGCCGAGTTTCTGTCGATCATGCTGGTGGTCGTGTACGTCGGCGCGGTCATGGTGCTGTTCCTGTTCGTGGTGATGATGATCGACATCAACATCGACGCGTTACGCCGCGACTTCCGGCGCTTCGTGCCGATGGCGAGCCTGGTCGGCGCGATCATCATCGTCGAGTCGGCTTTGGTGCTGATGCGAGGCTACGGCGCGACCCACGCGCCGGTGCACGCCGCAGCAAATCCCGACGTGCCGAACACACAGGCTCTGGGACGTCTGCTCTATACCAATTACATTTTCGCCTTCGAGGTCGCGGGCCTGGTGCTGCTGGTTGCCATCGTGGCGGCGCTTGCCTTGACGATGCGCTCGCGCAAGGATCACAAACAGACCGAGCCGAGCCGTCAAGTGAAGGTGCGCCGCCAGGACCGCGTGCGGCTGGTATCGATGCCGGCGGAAGCGCGGCAAGGCACCGGCGACACGCCGGCATCGGAATAAGGAGGCCCCATGTTGTCGTTGTCGCTTGCGCATTATCTGGTGCTTGGCGCGATTCTGTTCGCCATCAGCATCGTAGGTATTTTCCTGAACCGAAAGAACGTGATTGTGCTTCTGATGGCCATCGAGTTGATGCTGCTCTCGGTCAACCTCAATTTCATCGCGTTTTCTCACTATCTCGGTGACATGGCGGGGCAGGTGTTTGTGTTCTTCATTCTTACGGTCGCGGCGGCGGAAGCCGCCATCGGGCTGGCCATCCTGGTCACTATGTTCCGTAAGCTCGATACGATCAACGTCGAAGATCTCGACCAGCTCAAAGGTTAATAAAAAGCGAACGCTGTTATGGCAACTACACTCAATCCCAACCTGTTGCTCGCGATTCCGCTGGCGCCGCTGGCAGGGGCGGTGTTGGCCGGTCTGTTCGGCAAGCAAATCGGCCGCTCAGGAGCCCACACCGTCACCATCCTTGGCGTGCTGGTCGCTTTCGTCCTATCGGCAATGACCTTCGTCGACGTGCTCAATGGCGCCAGTTTCAACGGCACCATTTACGAATGGGCGCGGATCGGATCGATCAAGTTCGAGGTCGGCTTCCTGGTCGACATTCTTACCGTGATCATGATGTGTGTGGTCAGCTTCGTGTCGCTGATGGTGCATATCTACACCGTCGGTTACATGTCGGACGACCCCGGCTACCAGCGCTTCTTCGCGTATATTTCGCTGTTCACCTTTTCGATGCTGATGCTGGTGATGAGCAACAACTTCCTTCAGCTGTTTTTCGGCTGGGAAGCGGTGGGCCTCGTCTCCTATCTGTTGATCGGTTTCTGGTACACGCGCCCGACGGCAATCTACGCCAACCTGAAAGCCTTTTTGGTCAATCGCGTCGGCGACCTTGGCTTCCTGCTGGGGATCGGCCTGGTGCTGGCCTATACCGGCTCATTGAACTACAGCGACGTATTCGCCAAGGCCGACGATCTGGCGGCGCTGCCGTTTCCCGGCACCGACTGGCATTTGATTACCGTGACCTGTATTTGCCTGTTTATCGGTGCGATGGGCAAGTCCGCGCAATTTCCGCTGCACGTCTGGCTGCCTGACTCGATGGAAGGTCCGACCCCGATTTCCGCGCTGATCCACGCGGCCACCATGGTGACCGCAGGTATCTTCATGGTCAGCCGCATGTCGCCGCTGTTCGAGCTCTCAGACACCGCGTTGTCGCTGATCCTCGTCATCGGCGCGATCACCACGTTGTTCATGGGCTTCCTCGGCATGATCCAGAACGACATCAAACGCGTGATCGCCTATTCGACGCTGTCGCAGCTCGGGTACATGACGGTGGCACTGGGCGCCTCGGCCTATCCGGTGGCGATGTTCCACCTGATGACCCATGCCTTCTTCAAGGCGCTGTTGTTCCTGGGTGCCGGGTCGGTCATCATCGGCATGCATCACGACCAGGACATTCGCCACATGGGCGGGCTCTATAAATACATGCCCATCACATGGATCACGTCGCTGATTGGTTCCCTGGCACTGATCGGTACGCCGTTCTTCGCCGGGTTCTATTCGAAGGACTCGATCATCGAGGCAGTTGCCGCCTCGCATTTGCCCGGCTCAGGCTTTGCCTATTTCGCCGTCGTGGCCAGCGTGTTCGTCACCGCGTTCTACTCTTTCCGCCTTTACTTCCTGGTGTTCCACGGCGAGGAGCGCTTCCGCAAGATTGCTCATCATCATGACGATCATGCGCATCATGGCGATGACGCGCACCATGGCGGGCACGAGCCGCATGAAACGCCGTGGGTGATAACCCTGCCGCTGATCCTGTTGGCGATTCCGTCGGTGGTGCTCGGTGCAATTGCGATCAAACCCATGCTGTTCTCCGACTTGTTCCAGCACGGCGTGGCGTTCAAGGACGTCATTTTCATTGCGCCGAACCATCCGGCAATGGCAGCCATTACGGAAGATTTTCATGGTTGGGTGCCGATGGCGCTGCACTCGTTCACCACGCTGCCGGTCTGGCTGTCGATTGCCGGTGTCGTCGTGACCTGGTTCTTCTATCTGAAGCGGCCCGATATTCCGGCGGCCCTCGCACAACGGTTCTCGGGGCTGTACAAGCTGCTGGATAACAAGTACTACATGGACAAGATCAACGAAGTGGTGTTCGCCAAGGGCGCGCTCAAGATTGGTCGCGGCCTATGGCGCGGCGGTGACCAGGGGGTGATCGATGGGGCGCTCGTCAACGGCAGTGCCCGACTGATTGGCTGGTTTGCCGGCGTCATCCGCTTCATGCAGTCCGGTTACATCTACCACTACGCTTTCGCCATGATTATCGGCATGCTAGGACTCCTGACCTTGTTTGTCACTCTGAGCAAATAAGGGGGAGCAATAACAAATGCAATCGCTACCGCTTCTGAGTCTGGCCATTTGGCTGCCCATCCTGTTCGGCGTCGCAGTCCTGGTTGTCGGATCCGACCGAAATCCGGGCACGGTCCGAACGCTCGCGCTACTGGGCGCCGTGGTGAGTTTCCTGGTTACGCTGCCGTTGATTTCGGGGTACGACCCGTCGACCCCGGCGATGCAGTTTGTCGAACAGACAGCCTGGATTGATCGCTTTCACATTACCTACCATCTCGGCATTGACGGCATTTCGCTGTGGATGGTGGTACTGACCGCGCTGATTACCGTGCTGGTGGTGGTCGCCGGGTGGGAAGTCATCACCGAACGCGTCGCCCAGTACATGGCGTCGTTCCTGATTCTCTCCGGCTTGATGATCGGCGTGTTTTGCGCGATGGACGGCCTGCTGTTCTACGTCTTCTTCGAAGCGACGCTGATCCCGATGTACATCATCATCGGGGTCTGGGGCGGCCCGAATCGCGTGTATGCGGCTTTCAAGTTCTTCCTGTACACGCTGATGGGCTCGCTGCTGATGCTGGTGGCCCTGATATACCTGTACAACCAGTCCGGCTCCTTCGATTTGGCGACGTGGTACAAGCTGCCGCTGCCGATGAATGTGCAGATATTGCTGTTCATCGCTTTCTTCCTCGCCTTCGCAGTCAAGGTGCCGATGTGGCCGGTGCATACGTGGTTGCCGGACGCCCACGTGGAGGCGCCGACCGGCGGCTCGGTCGTGCTGGCGGCGATCATGCTCAAGCTCGGCACGTACGGGTTCCTGCGCTTTTCGCTGCCGATCACGCCTGACGCCAGCCATTACCTGTCCGGTTTCATCATCGCCATTTCGTTGATCGCGATCGTCTACATCGGTCTGGTGGCGCTGGTGCAGGCCGATATGAAGAAGCTCGTGGCGTATTCCTCGATCGCCCACATGGGTTTCGTCACCCTCGGTTTTTTCATGTTCAGCGAGATCGGCATGCAAGGCGCAATCGTGCAGATGATTTCGCACGGGTTCGTTTCCGGGGCGATGTTCCTGTGCATTGGCGTGATGTATGACCGTTTGCACAGCCGCCAAATCGCCGATTACGGCGGTGTCGTCAATACCATGCCGAAATTTGCGATGCTGTTCATGCTGTTCGCGATGGCCAACAGCGGGCTGCCGGCGACCTCGGGATTCGTGGGCGAATTCATGGTGATCCTGGGCGCCGTCAAGTTGAATTTCTGGATCGGATTGCTGGCGGCAACGACGTTGATTACCGGCGCCGCCTACTCGCTGTGGATGTACAAGCGTGTGGTGTTCGGTGCGGTGGCCAACGAGCGGGTCGCCGCCATGAAAGATATTGGCGCGCGTGAAGTCCTCATATTGGCTGTACTGGCAGTACTGGTGTTGTTCATGGGGATTTATCCGAAGCCATTCACCGATACGATGCAATCTTCCGTGGTTAACCTCCTCGCCCACGTGGCGCAATCGAAACTGCCGTAAAAGAGGAGGAGAGAACGATCATGCAAAACCTGAATTTGGCGCCGATCTTGCCGGAGTTTTTCCTGCTGCTCATGATCTTTTTGATCATGATGCTCGACATCTTCATCTCCGACGCCCGTCGCGGCATCACCTATGGCCTGTCTGTCGCGACGACCGCCGTGCTGACCGTCTGGTACGGGGTGAACAGCGGTGATCCCAATTCGCACTATCTGTTCAGCAACCTGTTCGTTGCCGATCCGATGTCGAACCTGCTTAAATCGTTGAGTTGTCTGGCGACAGCCTTGACGTTCGTCTACGGTCGCCGTTATCTCGAGGCGCGACAATTGTTCCGCGGGGACTTTTTCGTCCTGAGCCTTTTCTCATTGCTCGGTCTGACGGTCATGATCTCCGGCAACAGCTTCCTGACGCTGTATCTCGGGTTGGAACTGATGTCGCTGTCGCTGTATGCGCTGGTGGCGCTTTGGCGCACGTCGCCGCGCGCGACTGAGGCCGGCATGAAATATTACGTGCTGGGTGCATTGGCATCGGGTTTCCTGCTGTACGGCATGTCGATGATGTACGGGGCCACTGGATCGCTTGAATTGTCGAAGGTCTTCGAAGTCATCGCCTCTGGGGCGGTCAACAAGATCGTGCTGGTGTTCGGCCTGGTATTCATTGTCGCGGGCCTGGCTTTCAAGATTGGCGCGGCGCCATTCCACATGTGGATCCCCGATGTGTACGACGGAGCTCCCACGCCGGTTACGTTGCTGGTCGCCGCGGCACCGAAGCTCGGCGCCTTCGCCTTGCTGTTGCGCCTGCTGGTCGAGGGCATGTTGCCGTTGGCGATCGACTGGCAGCAAATGCTGGTGATCCTCGCGGTATTGTCCCTGGTGGTCGGCAATCTCACCGCGATCGTGCAGACCAGCCTGAAACGGATGCTTGCCTATTCGACGATCTCGCACATGGGGTTCGTGCTGCTCGGCATGCTCTCGGGCGTGGTCGACGGCAAAAGCAATGGCGTGGCCAACGCGTACGGTTCGGCAATGTATTACAGCATCATTTATGTGCTGACCACGCTGGGCACGTTCGGCATCGTCATGCTGCTCTCGCGCCGGGGCTTCGAGGGCAGCGAACTCGACGACCTCAAGGGGCTTAACCAGCGCAGTCCGTGGTTTGCCTTCGTCATGTTGATGCTGATGTTCTCGTTGGCTGGCGTGCCGCCGATGGCGGGATTCTATGCCAAGCTTGCCGTGCTGCAGGCGGTAGTCAACGCCGGTATGGTCTGGTTGGCGGTGGTCGCGGTGTTGGCTTCGCTGATCGGGGCTTTCTATTATCTGCGCGTGGTCAAGTTGATGTACTTCGACGCGCCCACCGACACCGAAGCCCTGCAAAGCACTGGATCGATGCGTGTGCTGCTATCGCTCAACGGTCTGGCGATGCTGTGGTTCGGCGTGCTGCCGGGTTCGCTGATGGAATGGTGCCTGAGAACCATTCACCTCACGTTGATCTCCTGAATCCCGGGGCCAGCGTGAGTCTATCGGCGGGCGGATGGTTAGTGATTTTGTTGGCCCTGGTCGGGGCCAACCTGCCGTTTCTCAATCAACGCCTGTTCGCATTGATACCGCTGGGCGGCATTACGAAAAGCCCCTGGCTGCGACTTCTTGAGCTGATCGTCGTTTATTTTGTCGTTGGCTCGTTGGCCTGGGTGATCGAAGCGCGTATCGGCAACGTGTTTCGTCAGGGCTGGCAGTTCTATGCGGTCACGGCGAGCATGTTTTTGGTCTTGGCGTTTCCTGGCTTCGTTTATCGCTATCTCTGGCGACACCGTTAATTCAGACTCGACGCTTCTCACTGTGACGAGACGATCATGCCCGACATCCACTCCCATGAACGCGGGCTGATCGAAACCCGCATCGATGGCGAAACCCTCTTCGAGGGAAACTTTCTGACGCTCAAACGAGATCGCGTGCGCTTGCCGGATGGCAAGGAGGCTACGCGGGAGTTTCTCGAACATCCGGGTGCGGTGATGGTCATCCCGCTGTTCGACGATGGACAGGTGTTGATGGAGCGGCAGTTTCGGTATCCGTTGCGCCAGGTCATGTGCGAGTTTCCCGCCGGCAAGCTCGATGCCGACGAATCGCCGCTATTCTGCGCCCAGCGCGAACTGCTTGAAGAAACCGGCTATAGCGCCGGTCGCTGGCAGCGCATTACGCGCATCCATCCGGTCATTTCCTACTCCACCGAATTCATCGATATTTTTCTCGCTCGCGATCTGAGCGCGGGCCAGCGACAACTGGATGACGGCGAGTTTCTGGAGACCTTCACGATGCCCGCGACCCAATTGCTCGACTGGGTTCGTTGCGGGCAAGTCAGCGACGTGAAAACGGTCATTGGGGCATTCTGGCTTGAAAAAATTCTCGGCGGTCAGTGGTCGCCAGAGCCCGACGCCGGATGACGTCGCGTCGTTGGCGGTGGTCGCCGCAGACGATCGGTCGGTTCGACGGGAGCGACCACGTTAAAATGACATTTCGGTGATAATGCAACTTTAATCCGTTGATGCGAGCATGAAGGTTCTCGATTTGCGCTGCGCGCACGACCACACTTTCGAAGGCTGGTTTGCCTCGGAGGAAGACTTCGTCGACCAGCAGGCGCGGCATCTTATTACGTGCCCGATGTGCGGCGATGAGGCCGTCACGCGCTTGCCGTCGGCACCGCGCCTCAATCTGTCGACGCAACGCGACACACAGGCACCCGCGCGCTCTGCCGATGCCGCTCGAGGCGCAGGCGATGCGCGGCAGATCCAGCAGCAACTGCAACAGTTGTGGCTTCGCGCGGTGCGACATGTGATCGCCAACAGCGAGGATGTCGGCGAGCGCTTTGCCGAAGAAGCGCGGCGGATCCATTATCAAGAAACGCCGGAGCGCAACATTCACGGCGTGGCCTCGCCCGAGGAAGCCGCCGAACTCATCGAAGAAGGCATCGAAGTCTTGCCGTTGCCGCTACCCGCCGATTTCAAGGATCGATTACAGTAACCGGGGCCTCATCCCCTTCGGAGTGACCCAGTGGCTCAGCGGCAAATCGAATTAAAATCCCTAGCGCAATTGGTCGGTCAGGAGATTGCGCTCAGCGACTGGCTCGCCGTGCCGCAATCGTTGATCGATTCGTTTGCCGAGATCACCGGCGATCGCCAATGGATTCACGTCGATCCGGCGCGAGCAAGACGTGAGTCGCCGTTCGGCAGCACGATTGCACACGGGTTTCTGACACTCGCGCTGCTTCCCGCGCAGCTTGACCAACTGGTCGCTATCAGCGATGCCCGAATGGCCGTCAATTATGGCCTGAACCGGGTTCGCTTTCCAGCGCCAGTGCTGGTCGATAGCCGCATCCGGGTGCATTTGCACTTGCAGTCGGTCGAACTCATCGATGCGCCCGAGAAAACCTTCCAGGTTGTCTGGCGCGCTGAGTTCGAAGCGCAGGGTGTGACGAAATCCGTCTGCGTGGCAGAACTGATTGTTCGCTATTACCCGGCCGCAGCCTGAGTCCGTCCCGGGCTCACGTGTCATAACGAGACGTCCGTGACGCCCGCCTCCGTTACGGTTTGTTTCAGTAAGTCGATCGCGGCTTGCACGTCCTGGACCGATGCGAGCATCGGGCTTTGTGCAATTGGCTCGCCGTTACGCGCTTTCAGAATGAAGTAGTGTCGCCCGGCA
>JAGXBI010000438.1 GCA_018971155.1 Burkholderiales bacterium | reverse complement strand
GTTGTTGAAGCTCATG
Source organism: Burkholderiales bacterium (assembly GCA_018971155.1). GTDB lineage: Bacteria > Pseudomonadota > Gammaproteobacteria > Burkholderiales > Burkholderiaceae > Pandoraea. Next base: position 2,189 of record JAGXBI010000438.1, on the reverse strand, counting down.
ATCGACTCTCTTGGGAAGTGATGGGAAGGATCGGGGCGCGCTGCGCTCTCAGCCGGAGATTATAGCGGTTTTGCCGCATTGACCCGCTGCGGCGGGCGCACGATCCGCCGCTTGCGGCCGATGCACCATTGCCGCGCACATCAGGCTACACTGTCGCTGTTAATGAAGATGTGAACCTATTTTCACTGCGAGGTGACAATGCAGGAAGCTCATCATTTCATCGGCAACCGTTGGGTCGCGCCGGCAATGGAACAGACGATCCCGGTCCTCGACCCCTCCGACGGCCAGCCCTTCGCAGTGCTGGCTCGCGGCAGCGCCGCCGACATCGATGCGGCGGTGCAGGCCGCCCGGGCAGCCTGCGAGACGGTTTGGGGCAACACCAGCGCGGCCGAACGCGGCCGCGTCCTGTTCCGGCTCGCGGCCTTGCTGGCCGAACAGCAGGAGGCGCTGGCCCACATTGAAGCGCGCGACACCGGCAAGCCGCTCAAGCAGGCACGCGCCGACGCCGCAGCCGTCGTGCGCTATTTCGAGTTCTACGCCGGCGCCGCCGACAAGCTGCACGGCCAGACCATTCCCTACCAGACCGGCTACACGGTGCTCACCCTGCGCGAGCCGCACGGCGTGACCGGCCACATCATCCCCTGGAATTACCCGCTGCAGATCTTCGGGCGCAGCGTCGGCGCGGCGCTGGCCGCCGGCAACGCCTGCGTAGTCAAACCGGCCGAGGACGCCTGCCTGTCGCTGCTCAAGCTCGCCGAACTGGCGCAACAGGCCGGTTTGCCCGACGGTGCGCTGAACATCGTCACCGGCTACGGCCATGAAGCGGGTGCGGCGCTCGCTCGCCATCCCGGCATCGACCACATTTCATTTACGGGCTCGCCGCAAACCGGCACGCTGGTCACGCAAATGGCGGCGGAAAACCATGTCCCGGTCACGCTGGAACTGGGCGGCAAGTCGCCCCAGATCGTGTTTGCCGACGCCGATATGGACGCGGTGCTGCCGGTGGTTGTCAACGCGATCGTGCAGAACGCCGGCCAGACGTGTTCGGCGGGCAGCCGCCTGCTGGTCGAGCGCAGCGCCTACGAGCCCCTGCTGGATCGCCTGGGCCAGGCGTTCGAGGCATTGCGGGTCGGCCCGGCAATGCTCGATCTCGATTGCGGGCCGTTGATCAGCGCCAGGCAACAGCAGCGCGTATGGGATTTTCTCTCGGACGCCCAGCACGATGGTATCGCCATGCTCGCGCACGGCCAGGTCGTCGCCGAAGCGCCCGAGGCCGGCTTCTACCAGGCGCCGACACTGCTGCGCGACGTGCCGCCCTCGCACCGCCTGGCGCGCGAGGAGGTATTCGGTCCGGTGCTTGCCGCGATGCCGTTCGAGCACGAGGCCGACGCGCTGCAACTGGCCAATGGCACGCCTTTCGGGCTGGTCGCCGGCATCTGGACGCGCGACGGCGCGCGTCAGATGCGGCTTGCGCGCAGGCTGCGCTCGGGCCAGGTATTCATCAACAATTACGGCGCCGGTGGCGGTGTCGAGTTGCCGTTCGGCGGCGTCAAACACTCCGGTCACGGCCGCGAGAAGGGTTTCGAGGCGCTGTACGGTTTCACCACGCTCAAGACGATTGCCATACGCCATGATTGACGTACCGTGAGTTGCGCCTTGCGGCGCATCACCCAACTATCACGACAAGGAGACAACTATGCGTTTAGCAGGCAAGACGGCCATCGTCACCGGCGCCGGGTCCGGCTTCGGCGAGGGCATCGCCGCAACCTTCGCACGCGAGGGTGCCGGCGTGATCGTCAACGACCTCAACCGTGAAGGCGGGCAGCGCGTGGCCGACGCCATCAACGCGGCCGGCGGCAAGGCGGCCTTCGTCCATGGCGACGTCTCGCAAAGCGCCGACACACGAGGCTTGCTCGACGCCGCGCTAAGCCATTTCGGCCGGCTCGATATCGTCGTCAACAATGCCGGCACAACCCATCGCAACAAGCCGCTGCTCGAAATCACCGAAGCGGAGTTCGACCGCGTCTACGCGGTCAACGTCAAAAGCATTTTCTGGAGCGCGCAGCACATGGTGCCGTACTTTCGCCAGCAAGGCCGAGGCTGCATCATCAATGTCGCCTCTACCGCCGGCGTGCGCCCACGCCCCGGCCTGGTCTGGTACAACGGCAGCAAGGGCGCGGTCATCATCG
>JAGXBI010000437.1 GCA_018971155.1 Burkholderiales bacterium | reverse complement strand
GGGGTTAGCGATAACCCAATTCAGGTGCCTGGCCTCGGCGCGCAGTCCGGGGTATGCCTGATCTGAGCCCAGGGTGACCAGAACGTCGATCGCGGCCGCGGCGAAGGCGGGCGTCGGCTGGCCGCGCGGCGAGCCGAGGTCGATGCCGATTTCGGCCATTGCGGCGATGGCGTGCGGATCGATCGGCGCCAGTTCAGTCGCGGCGCCGATCACTTCCGCGCGCGCGCCGAGCAGTTGCCGCGCCAGCGCCTCGGCCATCTGGCCGAATGCCGAGTCGGCGCCTGATAAAAACAGTATGCGAACCATGACAGACACCCTGGTGAAAAACAACGGCGCTTAGCCGCTGGTCAAAAAAATGAGCTGCTGCGGGACAACCCCCGTTTATGCCGTAGCGCCGAACATGAGGCCGACACCGGCCGTGAGCGCCATCGCCAACGCACCCCAGAAGGTCACCCGCCACATCCCTTTGACTATGCCGGCGCCCCCCGTGTAGGCAGCGAGCGCCCCGAGCGCGGCCAGAAATGCAAGCGATGCGATACCGACCGTCCAGGCCAGCCACTGAGTGCCGGATACGAGGGCAACCAGCAATGGCAGGAGTGCGCCGACGGTAAAGGCCAGCGCCGAGGAGAACGCGGCCTGCAGCGGCCGGGCGCTGACCGTCTCGGAGATGCCCAGTTCGTCGCGGGCATGGCTGCCCAGGGCATCGGCGGCCATGAGCTGGGTGGCGACCTGCTCGGCCAGTTTTTGCTCGACGCCCCGCTGCACATAGATTGCCGCCAATTCGGCGTGCTCGCGCTCGGTATCGGTCGCCAATTCGACGCGCTCGCGGGCGAGGTCGGCCTGTTCGGTATCGGCCTGCGAGCTGACCGAGACGTATTCGCCGGCGGCCATCGACATCGCTCCGGCGACCAGTCCGGCGACACCGGCGATCATTACGGCGCCGTGCGTGCCGTTGGCGGAGGCCACGCCGATGATCAGGCTGGCGGTGGAGACAATGCCGTCGTTGGCCCCCAGTACGGCGGCGCGCAGCCAGCCGATGTGGTGCGTGCGGTGGCGCTCTGCCAGGTAATGGTCTGTTCTCATCGTTGTGCAATTAAAGTGGTTTGGCAGTCTTCAATTCGGGGGTAACGTTTGCGCCGCTCACAAGGGAATCACATCGCCCTTGGCCGGCACGTGAACCTCCGTGTCTTTCAGTTGTGCCGCGAAGCTTTGCATGACCTGTTCGTCGCCGTGCACGAGAACGGTTCGCCTGGGTCGCACGGCCCGGTGCCAGGCCAGCAGTTCGTCGCGATCCGCGTGCGCGGAAAAGCCGTTGATGGTGTAGAGCTTCGCGCGCACCGGCACGTTGTCGCCGAACAGGCTCACCTGCCTGGCGCCGTCGATCAATTGGCGCGCGAGCGTGCCGCGCGCCGCGTAGCCGACGAAGATGATGCTGGAGTCTTCGCGCCACAGATTGTGGCGCAAATGATGGCGCACGCGCCCGCCGGTGCACATGCCGGAGCCCGCCATGATCACGGCGCCGCCGACCAGCCGATTCAGAGCCATCGACTCGTCGGTCTGGCGCGTGAAGCGCAGCGCCGGCAGCTTGAACGGGTCCTTGCCGTCTTCGAACATCGCGTAGTCTTTCGGCGAGAAGCACTCGGTGTGACGGCGAAAGATTTCGGTTGCCGAAATCGCCATCGGTGAATCCAGAAACACGGGCAGCGAGCGCTGCAGGCGCCCCTTCTCGATGCCTTCGCGCAGATAGTAGAGGATCTCCTGGGCGCGCTCCATCGCGAAGGTCGGAATGACGACGTTGCCGCCGCGCGCAAGGGTGTCGGTAATGGCCGTGTAGAGCTCTTCGATCGACGGCGCCAGCGCTTTGTGCAGCCGGTCGCCGTAGGTCGTTTCCATGACCACCGTGTCGGCTGGCGGCGGGATTTGCGGATTGCCCAGGATCGCCCGGCCGCTGTATCCGAGATCGCCAGAGAAAATGATCGACCCCCGCGGTGCCTGCGTTTGCTCGATGCGAATGCTGGCCGAGCCGAGAATGTGGCCGGCATCGTAGAAAGTGGCGCTCAGGTGCGGCGCCAGCACCACGGGCTCGCCATACACGGCGGTGCGGCCGAAGCGATCGAGCGCATTGAGCGCTTCGACGGTGTCGTAGAGAGGCCTGCGCTGGGCTTCGCCGCGCCGCACCGCGTGGCGTGCGCGACGCTCGGCGTCTTCCTCGTGCAG
>JAGXBI010000082.1 GCA_018971155.1 Burkholderiales bacterium | reverse complement strand
AACTCGGCGCGGCGCGTGCGGATCGGCGCGATCAGCGCCTGCAGCCGTTCGTCGAGCATGCGCTTGAGGGCGGTGTCGCCCAGCCCGCCCCGCCGGTAATGCGCCTTGAGCTCGGCCAGTTTCGCGGCGTCCGGCTCGAATGCGTCGAGGAAGGCGAACACGACGTTGCCTTCGACCTGCCCAGGGTCGCTCACGCGCAGGTGGTTCGGGTCGGTATACATCGCGTTGACCGCCCGGGTGATTTCGTCGGGCGTGGCGCCCAGCGTGATCGCATTGCCCAGCGATTTGCTCATCTTGGCGCGGCCGTCGATGCCGGGCAGGCGCGCCACCTGCGAGAGCACGGCCTGGCACTCGACCAGCACCGGTTGACCGACCGTATGATTGAAGCGGCGCACCAGTTCGTTGGTCTGCTCGATCATCGGCAACTGGTCATCGCCGACCGGCACATGGGTCGCCTTGAACGCGGTGATATCGGCCGCCTGGCTGACCGGATAGGTCAGAAAGCCGGCAGGAATATCGCGCTCGAAGCCGCGCAGACGCATTTCCTCCTTGATGGTCGGGTTGCGCTCGAGGCGAGCCACCGTCGCCAGGTTCAACAGATACTGGAACAACTCGGCCAGCTCCGGCACCTGCGACTGAATGAGGATGGTCGACTGGGCCGGATCGATCCCGACCGCGAGATAGTCGAGCGCGACCTCGATCACGTTTCCGGTGACTTTCTGGTGGCGCCCGACATTGTCTGTCATGGCTTGCGTATCGGCCAGCAGCAGGAACTGGCGGGCCTCATGCTGAAGCGCGACACGCGCGCGCAGCGAGCCGGCGTAATGGCCGAGATGCAGCGGGCCGGTGGTCCGGTCGCCGGTCAGGATAATGGGTCGTGGTGTCGATGTCATGGCTGAAATGCTCCGGTTGATGACACCGCCAGCCATGCGCATGCAGAAACGAAAATGCCGCCAGGACTGGCGGCATCGTGCTTTCGATAGATGTGAACGAACGGGCCGCCGGATTCAGGCGTGCCACCAGCGATGCAGATTGAGCGTGGTCGATTCGCGGTTCATGGGATGAGTATAGCGCGGTATCCCGGCGCACTGTTGCGCACGCCCTTGCCGCCGGCACGGCAATCGCTCGCATGTTGCGAAAACCGCAAATCGGGTGGCCCTCAAATCACGTCGCCCGATTGCTCGAGCTCCACGGCGTGCTGTATTTCGCGCAGCAGACTCAGCAAATGCGGCGCCAGGTGCTCGGCGACCAGTTGCGGCGCCTCGCCGGTGGACGTGCTCACGTTGAGCGCGTAGGTCGCGCCGAAGGCGCGCAATGGCGTGGCCACGGCGACGACCTCCGGTTGCCAGGAGACCGTGCAATACCTTCGAATCGCGACCTGCTGGATCGACGCCTTGATAGCCAGGGCAATTTGCGGCCACTGCGTACCTCGTTTGCGCTTGAAGAAAGCGAAGAGCACTTTGCGTTCGGCTTCCGGCAAGGTCGCCAGATAGGCCCGTCCCAGCGAGGTGAGCTCCATCGGCACGCGCTGCCCGGACACCACGTTACGCAGCGCTACCCGCCGGCTATAGCGTATCGATTCCAGGTAGACCATCTCGTCGCGATCCGGCGCCGCCAGACCGACGTTGATTCGCTCGCTCTCGGCCAGCGCCCGCATCAGGGGCGCTGCGATCTTCAACAGGCTCGAACCGGACTTCATCGCATGCGCCAGGCTCAGTACCGCCGGTGCCAGCCGGAACGCGCGGGCCGCACGGTCCGTCTGCAGGTAGCCCGCGGCGACGAGCGTTTGCGTCAGCCGGGTCACCGTCGAGCGCGACAGTCCGGTGCGCTCGGCCAACTCGCCGTTGCCAAGCACCTCCGAGCCCGGACGAAAGGCCCGAAGAATTTCGATACCTCGCTCCAGTGAGCGATTGACGGGGGAGCGACCGGGCTTCTCGATGAATGTCGACGGCATAGCGATAGGGTCCTGGCGCCCGAAAGGAAATTCCATTTATTGAAACACTATTACCGACCTGGCGATAGCCGTGACACTCGCCACATCGCTCGCAGGTATGCCTCGCGCCGGCCTGCCTTGCGCCAGCCATGTTGCGCTGCGATCCGTTGTGGCAAGGGGCGCCCGGGGCGACGGCAACGCCGTGCAGCGACAGCGCGGCGTCATTTCCGAAGGCGGAGTGAAGCATGACGATGGCCAATTCACAAGGCATTGCCGGCCATATTTTCAAAGAGTGGAAATGACCGGTTTGGCGAAAACCCCCTTCGCCCTAGACTGGCAAGGCCCTGTACGAAGACCTCATGGGCCCATCGTCCGCCAGTCCGCAGGTTCGCGGAGCGGAAGGTTCAATAACATTCAAGGAGACAGACATGTTCGCTGCGCTTCGCGTGCCACTGGCGCGATTCTGTGCCATCGCCCTCTTTTCCGCCGTCACCGGCGGCACCGCCATGGCGGCGTTTCCGGACCAGCCGGTTCATATCGTGGTGCCGTTTTCGCCAGGCGGCGGGACCGATCTCGTGTCGCGCGCACTGGGCGTGGGCATGTCGCATGTGCTCGGGCAGCCGGTGGTGGTCGACAACCGTCCCGGCGCGGGCACGATCATCGGCGCCACGCAGGTCGCTCATAGCAAGCCGGACGGCTACACGCTGGTAATGCATACCTTCGCGTTCGTCGTCAATCCGAGCCTGCATCGCAACCTGCCGTACTCGACCGACAAGGGTTTTGCCGCGATCTCGCTGATCGCACGCGGGCCCAACGTGCTGGTCGTGCCGGCCAACAGCCCGTTCAAGTCGGTCAAGGACATCATCGATGCCGCCAAAGCCAACCCCGGCAAAGTGACGTTTGCGACGCAGGGCATCGGTACCTCGGCCGATCTCGCGGGCGAGCTGCTCGATAACCTGGCCAAGATCAAGATGACCCAAGTGCCGTTCAAGGGCGCGGGCCCGGCGTTGACCGACGTCCTGGGCGGGCAGGTGCAAATCATGTTCGGCACGGCGGCGGCCGTCTCCAATCTCGTCAAGTCGGGCAAGCTGCGCGCGCTGGCCGTGACCGGCCCGGAGCCGTCGCCCGCGTTCCCGGGCGTGCCGACCATTGCCCAGACGGTGCCCGGCTACTCGCTGGAGAGCTGGTACGGACTGTTCGCCCCGGCCGGCACGCCGCCGGCGGTGATCGAAAAATTGCACGCCGCAGTGGTGCAGGCCGCGCATACGCCCGAGTTCGCCGAGAGAATCAAGCATGAAGGACTGAACATCACGGCAACCGGCCCGCAAGCGCTCGACACCTTCGTGCACGCTCAGGAAAAGCTCTGGCAGAAAGTGGTGGTCGAGAACCACATCGAAGTCAACTGAGGTCCGTCGGCCGTGGAGCACCCAATGAATTATGAATTGATCGATTACCGGTGCGAATCGTCGATCGCCACCATCACGTTCAACCGCGCGGAAAAGCGCAACGCGATGAGCGACGAGATGCGCAGCGAATTCATCGATGCGCTCGAAGCCGTTGCCGCGGATAAATCGATTCGCGCGCTCGTGCTGACCGGCGCCGGCAAGGCTTTCTGTGCCGGCGGCGACATCGCCGGCATGCAACGGCGCATGAGCGCGCCAGCCGGGGAGGTCGCTTTCAACGGTTGGCACCGGCAGCAGCGCGTGCATCGCGTGCAGGCCCTGCTGCACACCATGCCCAAGCCGACCATTGCGGCGGTCAACGGCGCGGCATCGGGCCTGGGTGCCGATACGGCGCTCGCGTGCGATTTCGTCATCGCCAGCGAGTATGCGAGCTTTGCGTGGTCGTACGTGCTTCGCGGCATCATTCCCGACGGCGGCGGGATGTATTTCCTGCCCCGTCGGGTCGGTCTTGCCAAGGCCAAGGCGTTGATTTTCACGGGGCGCAAGGTGCCTTGCGGCGAAGCGCTCGAGCTGGGCATCGTCGATCGCGTGAGTGCCGCGGCGACACTGCTGGCCGATGCCCAGGCGTGGGCCGCCGAGCTGAGCACGGCCTCGCCCACCGCCCTGGCGCTGGCCAAGGGCATCGTCAATCAGTCTTACGAATCCACGGCGCAGCAGATCTTCGCCCAAGGCAGCCAGGCGCAGGGCATTTGCTACACGAGTACCGAACATCACGACGCGGTGCGAGCCTTTCTCGACAAAACCGCAACGAAGGAATAAGGCATATGGATGCGATTTGCCGTTTGCTCAAACCACGCAGCGTGGCCATCATCGGCGCGTCGGCCGATGCCGGCAAGACGGCGGGGCGACCCGTTTCCTATCTGGTCAAGCATCGCTTCGCCGGCGATATCTATCCGGTCAATCCGAAGGTCGACCGGATCGGCGATCTGACCTGCTATCCGGGCGTCGACGCGCTGCCTGCCGTGCCGGACGTCGGGCTGGTGCTGCTGGGACCCGAGCGCGCGACGCAGGCGGTGCGCGAGCTGGCCCGTCGTGGCACTGCCGCGGCCATCGTGCTGGCCAGCGGCTACGCGGAGTCCGGCGGCGATGGCGCACGGCGCCAGCAGGAACTGTTGGAGGCAGCCGGGCCGATGCGGATTCTCGGGCCCAATACGATCGGCCTGGTGAATCTGACCGATAACATCGTCCTGTCCGCCAGCGGCGCGCTGGAAATGGATCATCTCGCGGCGGGGTCGATCGGCGTGGTCTCGCAAAGCGGCGGAATTCTCGGCGCTTATCTATCGCGCGCGGCTGCCCGGGGTATCGGCCTGTCGAAGCTCATCTCGACGAGCAACGAGGCGGACCTGGAGTTGGCGGATTTCGTCGATCGGTTGGTTGACGACGAGGCGACGAAGGTCATCGCGCTGTACATCGAAGCCGTGCGCAATCCGGCCAAATTCCGTGACGCGGCGCTGCGGGCCGCGCGCGCCGGCAAACCCATCGTCGCCTTCAAGATTGGCCGTTCCGAGGCGGGCGCGCGGGCGGCAGTCTCGCATACGGGCGCGCTGGCCGGGGCCGATCGCATGTACGACGCACTGTTCAGGCAGGTCGGGATCGTCCGCGCCGGCAGCTTCGACGATCTGCTCGATGTCGCGGCGACGCTCGTGACGCAGCGTGCATTGCGTGGCAAGCGGGTGGCGATCCTGACCTCCACCGGGGGCGCGGGCACACTGGTGTCCGATGCTCTGGGCGTGGCCGGATTCCAGACGCCGGCGCCGGATGAGCTCACCGCGCAGGGATTGCGCGCGCTGCAAAGCGGCGAGCATACCGTGCTGGACAGAAACCCGATCGATGTGACGCTGGCAGGGCTTCGCCCCGATTTGCTGCGTGGCGCAATCAGAACGCTATTGCAGAGCGACAGCTACGACGCATTGATCAGCATCATCGGGTCGTCGGCGCTGGCCATGCCCGAGCTGGTGGTCGGAGCGATTCAGGATTGTCTGGATGCGTCCGGCAAGCCGGTGCTGGCCTATGTCAGCCCCCATGCGCCGCACATCCAGGCATTGCTCAACAGCCGAGGCGTTCCCGCATTCACGACCGCCGAAGGCTGCGTTGCCGCCCTCGATGCGCTTTGCCGTGTGGCGGACTGGAGCGAACCGTGCGACGAGCCGATGGGGCCCGCGGTACGGGTCGACGCATCGACCGAGGGTGCGCTGGACGAAGCGCAGGCCAAGGCGCTGTTTGCCGGATTCGGTATTTTGGCGCCGCGCGAGGCGATCGTCTCGGAGGCACGCGAAGCCGTCGCCGCGGCCCGCGCCATGGGCGGGCGCATCGCCCTTAAGGTGCTGACCTCGCAGACCTCGCACAAGAGCGACGTCGGGGGCGTGGCCTTGAATCTGAGCGCCGATGACATTCCCGACCGCATGGCGTCGATGTCGGATGAGGTCTCGCGACGGGCGGGCTTTCGGCCAACGCGCTTTCTGGTGCAGGAGATGGTGTCGGGCGGCACGGAGCTCATTCTCGGCATGCACCGGGATTCCCTCGGTACGGCAATTCTGCTGGGGGCCGGCGGGACCGAGGCAGAGCTTTGGCAGGACACCACGATGCGGCTTTTGTCGCCGGCCGGCGGCATTGGCCGCGAGCAGGCGTACGCAATGGTTCGCGAGCTCAAGAGCTGGCCGCTGCTGGATGGCTTCCGTGGCAGCGCGAAGGCCGACGTCGACGCGCTGGTCGATGCGATCGTCGGATTCTCCCGCATGGTGGCGCGGTTGGGCGAGCGGCTGCTCGAAGCGGAAATCAATCCGCTGATCGTGCTTGCCGAGGGCCATGGCGTGCGCGCGGTGGACGGCATCGCCGTGCTGGCGTCCTGATCGGGCGCGGCGGCCGGATTCAATAGCGCGCGCACCGTCTCGAAACCCGTCATGAATTCCAACGAGCCAACCCATACCTCGACGACCGGCCTCACGTCGGGCATGCCTGCCGGCCACAGCGGGCTGCGGCCGGCCGAACGCGTGCTGGAGGATTTACTGGGAAGCAAGGGCGTATTGGCGCACCCGATGCTCGCCGATCTGCAGCGCACGGCGCGCATCGATTGGCTCAACATCGGGGGCAGGACGATGGCCTGGCGCCGCTTCGGCGATGGTCCGCCGCTGGTGCTGATTCATGGCGGGCACGGTTGCTGGCTGCATTGGGCGCGCAACATCGAGGCCCTGGCGCAACGGTTCACGGTGTGGCTGCCGGACCTGCCGGGCTTTGGCGACTCGGATAGTCTTGCCGAACCGACGTTCGAAAACCTCGTCGAGGCAACTGCCGCCGCACTCGACGTTCTGATCGGAGCGCACACGCCATTCGCGTTGGCCGGCTTCTCGTTTGGCGGGCTTGTCGCCGCCGGTTTGGCGGCGCGGCGGCCATCGGTCTCGCGCTTGCTGCTTATCGGTCCCGCGGGTCACGGCGGCGCAAGACGCGAACGGGCGCGCCTGCAGGACTGGCGCATCCCGCTCGAGCAGGGCGATGCGAGCGGGTTTGTCGAGTGCATGCGCCACAACCTGTGGGCGCACATGCTCAACGACGCGCAACAGATCGATGCGTTGGCATTGAACATTCATATTCGGAGCTGTACCACGACGCGCTTTCACAGCAAGCAGATTTCGCGCTCCGCCCGGTTGGCCGACGAGATGAGCCGGATTGCGTGCGACGTCCTCCTGATATGGGGCGAGCACGACGTCACGGTGTGCTTGCCGGATATCGGCGGTATTTTTTCGAACCCAAGCGTGCGCGCCACGCAGATTGTTCCGGACAGCGGGCACTGGGTGCAATTCGAGTGTGCCGAGCTAATCAACCGGCAAGTGCTGGGGTGGCTGGGCGCATCATCGACGGGGCTCGCAAGAGGGTAATGCCATGTATGTGACCGAAATTCTGGCCGGGTACGCTGCGCGGTTTGCGCAGACCCCACCGCCCGAGGCGATCCTCCATCACGCCAAGCGCGCGGTGGTCGACTGGTATGCCTCGGCCTTTCCGGGGCTTTGCCTGGCCCCGATCCCCATGCTCGAGCCAGTGTTGGCCGACGGCTTGGACCGCGGCCGCGCCGAGCTGCTCGGTGGCCGGTCCGCCACGCCCCGGGCGGCGGCCATGATCAATGGCGCGGCGGCTCACGCGGCGGAAGTCGACGACAGTTTTCGCGACGCGATGTATCACCCCGGCGCGGCGACCATCGCGGCCGCGCTTGCCGCGGCGCAGGAGGTCGGCGCAAGCGGGCAGCGCTTTCTGCAAGGCGTGATCGTCGGCTATGAAACCTCCACGCGCATCGGGGTGGCGCTTGGCCGCTCGCATTATCGGTATTGGCATAACAGCGGCACCGTCGGCACGCTGGGTGCGGTCATGGCTGCCGGCGCCATTCTGGGGCTCGACGAGGCCGGTTACGTCAATGCGCTGGCGACCGCGGCGACGTTTGCAGCGGGGCTTCAGCAGGCATTTCGCATGGATTCGATGTCCAAGCCGCTGCATACGGGCCGCGCGGCGGAAGCCGGCCTGCTTGCCGCGCAACTTGCCCGGCAAGGCGTCACCGGCAGCCGGGACGTGTTCGAGGGGGAGTCGGGATTGGGGCGAGCCATGAGCGAGGCAGCCGACTGGACGCAGATCGGCGCGAGTCTGGGGCGCGAGTTCAACATTGCGCGATTGACGGTGAAGAATCACGTAGGCTGCGGGCATACCTTTGCCGCGGTCGACGGCGCTTTGGCCCTACGGCAGGCGCACCGGATCACTGCGGACGACATTGCCAGTGTCCAGGTCCAGACGTATCGGCCGGCACTGGAAATCGCTTGCCATGACGACCCGAAAACGGCGAACGAGGCGCGCTTCAGCTTGAAATACGTCGTCGCGTCGGCGCTGACCCATGGCAGTTTGCGCTTGCTCGCCTACACGCCGCAGCGGCTGGAGGATGCAGCGACGCGGGCGTTGATGAAGCGCATCTGCGTTGCGGTCGATCCTGAACTGGATGCCGCTTTTCCCGGTGCGCGCGCCGCGCGAATCATGATCGTCATGCGCGACGGCACCCGCCACACGCATTTGCAGCCGCACCGCAGGGGCGATCCGGAGATGCCGCTTGGCGACGGTGAATTGAACGACAAATTTGTGGAACTGGCGTCGCCGGTCATCGGCGAGTCGCATGCGCACGGGTTGCTCGCCGAACTATGGCGGCTCGACACCAGGCATGACGTCTACGGCCTGCTGCGGCGAGCCCGGGACGGCGCCGCGTGAGGCGCCACGACGCGATGCCAAGGTAAGCACGAGATATTAAAAATGAGGGGACAACGTATGAAAGTATCGAATCTTGGGAAAAGGGATTTCTGGGCGGGAACGTTGTTCGTGCTGATCGGCGCGGGCGTGTATTTCCGCAGCAGAAGTTATGGGATCGGCTCGTTGAGCCAGATGGGCTCGGGGTTCTTTCCGGCTGCGCTCGGGGTGCTGATGGCCATCGTCGGGTTGCTGATCGCCGCGACTTCGCGGGAGGCGGCGGTGCTCGTCAAGCCGTCGGGCAAGGCGCTGCGCGGGGCTGGCCTGGTGCTGCTGTCGGTGGTCGCGTTCGTGGTCGTCGCGCCGCATCTCGGCCTGCTCCCGGCGACTTTCGTCTCGGTGATCGTCGCCGCCTTCGCGGACAGCAAAAACAGCGTGCGAGATGTGTTCCTGATGGCCGCGGTATTGACCGTCTTCTGCTTTCTCGTCTTCAGCTGGGGGCTGCACATACAGCTCCCGGCCCTCAGCTGGGAGTAGCGATCATGCACCAGACCATCGTGGATCTCATGTATGGATTCGGCGTGGCGTTGCAGCCGGCGCATCTGATCTGGGCCATCGTCGGCGTGCTGCTCGGCAATCTGATCGGCGTGCTGCCGGGCATGGGGCCGATCACAGCTATTTCGATGCTGCTGCCGCTGACGTATTTCATGGCTTCGGTGCCGGCCATCATCATGCTCGCAGGGATCTTCTACGGCTCGCAATACGGCGGGGCGATCGGTGCGATCCTGCTGAATTTGCCGAGCCATCCGCCGCATGCGGTGACCTGTATCGACGGCTATCCGTTGACCCGCATGGGCAAGGGCGGCGCGGCGCTGGGGGTGGCCATGCTGTCGTCGTTCTTCGCGGCGACGGTGGGCATTCTGGTCATGATCTTTCTGTCGCCGTTGCTGGTGAGCGTCGCATTCAAGTTCGGGCCGGCGGAGATCGCCTCGATCATGGTGCTCGGGCTGATCGCCGGCTCGACGATGTCACGCGGCACGCCGCTCAAGGGCATCGCCATGACGTTGTTCGGCTTGTTTTGCGGCACCATCGGCACCGATTTGATCACCGGATCGTTTCGCTTCACCTTCGGGATGGCCTCACTGTATGACGGCGTCGAACTCGGGGCCATCTGCATGGGCGTATTCGCCATTGCCGATTTTTTGATGCATGTGAATCGCGAGAAGATCGTCACCATCAAGGCGAAGGTGCGCATGCGCGACATGCGCCCGTCGCTCGCCGATTTGCGCAAATCGTTCTGGCCGATGGTCCGTGGCACGCTGGTCGGCGTGGCCTTCGGCGGCATGCCGGGCACCGGTTCGACCATCACCACATTCATCGCCTATGCGCTCGAGCGAAAGATCGCCAAGGACCCGGAAAAATTCGGCAAGGGAGCGATCGAGGGCGTGGCCAGCCCCGAGGCCGCCTCGCATTCGAAGACGCAGGTCGATTTCATTCCCACCATGACCCTGGGCATTCCGGGCGACGCCGTCATGGCGCTGATTCTCGGCGCCCTGATTCTCAAGGGAATTCAGCCGGGACCGCTATTGATCACCGAGCATCGCGATATTTTCTGGGGGCTCATCGCCAGCTTCTGGATCGGCAACGTCATGCTGATGATTCTGAACGTTCCGCTGATCGGCGTTTGGGTGAAGATGCTGCAGGTGCCCTACCGCGTCCTGTTCCCGGCCGCCGTGTTTTTCGTCTGTATCGGCGTCTTCAGCATGCGTAACAACTTGTTCGACGTTGGCTCCGTCGCGGTGTTCGGGGTGGCCGGCGCATTGTTCATGGCACTCGATTTTCCGGTCGCGCCAATCCTGCTCGGTTTCGTCTTGGGACCCATGCTGGAGAGCAATTTCCGGCGCGCCTTGCTGCTGTCACACGGCGATCTGGGTGTGTTTTTGCGCCACCCGATCTGCGCGGTCGTACTCTCGATCGCAGGTATCATTCTCAGCTGGCAAGTCGGCTCCTACATCCTGTGGGGCTCAAACTCGATGTTCATGCGGCTCAGAGCACGAGGGCAATACCGGCGCGCCGAGTGACGCGCCAGCTCGCCGCGCCCGGCCGGCGCACCGGGCGCGCACATCAATCAGCGAAACCGTGCCAGCGACGGATTGGTGATCGGTTGCTCGGGCAAATTCAGTATGCCCGGCAACGCGCTCAGATGCGGCAGGCCATCGAGACTGGCCCAGCGTCCGTCGCCGGTTTTGTAGATGATGGCCGGCGTGCCGTCGAAGCCGAGCGACGTGAACAGCTTTGCGTTGCCGTCGAGCTTGGCCTTCGTCGCCGCCGGAACCTTGGCCAGCGGTGCGATACCGCCCGATTCCTTTTCCTCCGAGAATTTCGTCTCGAGCTCATGCAGCAGCGCCGGGCCGTTGGCCGCCTGCAGCAACGCCGCGGCCTTGCCGGCGGAGTCCGGTTTCAGAAAACCCATGGGAATCCAGTGCACCTGCAAGCCGGCCGCCTCATAGGGCTGGAGAGCTTCCCAGGTGTAATGGCAGAAGATGCAATTGGGGTCCATGAAGACGTAGATCGTCGACTTGACCTGGGCGCCCGAGGCACCCTCGACGATCGCCGGGGCATGCTCGAACGAAGCGGCAGCCGAGGCGGGCATGTAATTCGGGGGCGGCTGCGTCGCGGCGACGGCCAGGCAGGAAAGTGCGCCGGTTGCGGCGATAGCGGTGATAGCGGCAAGTTTCAGAAATCTCAACATAAACGGCTCCGGTTCAATGCGAACTGAACTTTACCACCGAGCGCGATGACCCGTTTGGCGCGGCTGCACCGTTGGCTTGCGCACCCGGGCCGGGCCGCTGCGACGCCGGCTACCACGGCAGGCGCTGGCCGTCGTAGGCCCAGAAGCTGCCG
>JAGXBI010000081.1 GCA_018971155.1 Burkholderiales bacterium | reverse complement strand
CGACCAGACTTGCCGCTCGGACTCGGCTCCAAGACTGTTTAGCCACAACGCCTCGGACGCATCGAATTCGCTGTCGATCAACACCGAAATCTGCTCGGCCGACAGCCCCCGCTGCGTTTTTACCGTAGCTGATTCCATGATATCCCCCAACAAAAGCTTACGATCGCACGCGCCATTACCAGCGCTTGCCATCTGGTGTATCCAGCAACGGCTTGAGCCGGCTGGCGATTGCCTCGCGCGCCCTGAAAATTCTTGACCGGACCGTCCCGATCGGGCACCCCATTGCTTCCGCTATTTCCTCGTAACTCAGACCCTCGATCTCACGAAGGGTAATCGCAGTTCGCAACTCATTGGGCAAGGCTTCCATCGCCGAATTCACCGTTTGGGCAATCTGCTTGCTGATCAACATGGATTCCGGCGTATTGATATCCCTTAGTTGTTCGGCCTCTGCAAAAGTTTCAGCCTCTTCCGCGTCTGCCTCGGTAGACGTCGGGGCACGCCGGCCCTGGGTCGCCAAATGATTTTTGGCTGTGTTGATCGCGATCCGATACAACCAGGTATAAAAGGCCGAATCGCCGCGAAATTGAGGCAGCGCCCTGTATGCCTTGATAAACGCTTCCTGCGCGACGTCCTCGACCTCGGCAGAGTCCCGCACGAGGCGGGACACAAGCCGGATGATCTTGCGGTGATATTTAACGACCAGCAGCTCAAAAGCGCTTTTGTCGCCTTTTTGCACGCGCTCCACAAGGGCTTGGTCGATATCTCTTTCACTCACCTGGAATCCGTCGTTCTTAAATCCATTTGATCTACTTAGGTCGTGGATCGCCCTGAGTTCGGGCGTCGGAAAACGCCTCCGCGCGTCGCTGGGCATGACGTGCGGCCAACACCCTCAGGGCGCGATGCCGATCGCTCGATAACGCGTCGGCCACCACCGGTAAAATTTCTGTGCGACCATTTCGATGCCGCAGCGTCAGCATGACAAGCCAGCGTCCGATACAGCGACTGCCGACCAAAGAGGCGGGCACCAAAGTCTGGCCGATGCTGCCCAGAAGCACCGCTCCTTCAGGCGTGAACCTCATCATCCGAACAGTCCTGCGCGCGGCCCACCTACACGCCGCGGCAAGTACCAGCACCCCCCAAGCGACACTGGTCAGCTTCACGCTCACGCCGCCGTGCGAAGACAACATCAACCCAACGGCGCCCAGATTGCCCAGCACCATCAGGAACATCAGCTGCAGCAATCTACGCGAGGGCCGAAGCAGGAAGGGCATCGCTCTCGGGAGACGTCCGCATCAAACCGCCATCACGACGCAGACGTGACTAGACATGCTGGAACACCAGCGTGCCGTTAGTGCCACCGAATCCGAAAGAGTTCTTCATCGCGACATCAATTTTCATGTCCCGCGCCTGATTTGCGCAGTAATCCAGATCGCACTCCGGATCTTGGTTGAAGATATTGATAGTCGGCGGCGATATTTGATGATGCAATGCCAGGACGGCAAACACCGACTCCAGACCGCCCGCACCGCCCAGCAAATGACCGGTCATCGACTTGGTCGAGTTGATGACCATCTTATAGGCGTGCTCACCGAAAGCCGCCTTGATTGCGTCAGTTTCATTCTTGTCGCCCAGCGGGGTCGACGTACCGTGCGCATTGAGGTAATTCACTGCGTCGGCATTGAGCCTGGCATCGCGCAGCGCATTGAGCATGCAGCGCCGGGGGCCGTCGATATTGGGCGCGGTGATGTGATAGGCGTCGCCGCTCATACCGAATCCGGTAATTTCGGCGTAAATTTTGGCGCCACGTGCCTTCGCACGCTCATATTCCTCAACCACCATCACGCCGGCCCCTTCGCCGAGCACAAAGCCATCGCGATCCTTGTCCCACGGGCGACTGGCTGTCGCCGGATCGTCATTGCGGGTCGACAAGGCCCGAGCCGCGGCGAAGCCGCCGACACCCAGCGGCGACACGGTCGACTCGGCACCGCCGGCGACCATCACATCGGCGTCACCATACTGAATCATGCGCGTCGCCTGGCCGATACAATGAAGCCCGGTCGTGCAGGCAGTGACGATGGCCAGATTCGGGCCCTTGAAACCGTATTTGATGGAAAGGTGCCCGGAGATCATGTTGATGATCGATGCAGGCACGAAAAACGGGGAGATACGGCGCGGTCCGCGGTTAAGCAGTTCGATTTGTGTTTCTTCGATAAGTGGCAAACCGCCGATGCCCGCACCGACCAGCACGCCAACGCGGTCCGCGGTCTCCTCGGTGACGCTCAGACCGCTGTCCTGAACCGCCTGCATGCCAGCCGCGACGCCATAATGGATAAACGTATCCATATGGCGCGCTTCCTTCTCGGGTAAATAGGCGGTGACGTCAAAACCCTTGACCTCGCCAGCAAAACGCGCCGTCATGGCGGATGCGTCGAACTTGGTGATATTGGCGATGCCCGACTTTCCGGCCACCAAGTTGGCCCACCCTTCGGCGACGTTATTGCCGACGGGTGAAATCAACCCCAGGCCAGTAACAACTACTCGGCGACGGCTCACGATACTCCCCTTCTTTTGCTGCGGTATATAAAACAACAGCCACAGAGGGCACAGAGGTTATCGCTCCGTGTGCTCTGCGGCTGACAGGAATCCCTGGTTTCCGGGAACCCGGTCAGGCCGCCCGGACAGGACTGTTTATGCTTTGACGTGCTTGGTGGCGTAATCGATCGCCTGTTGCACCGTGGTGATCTTCTCGGCTTCCTCGTCAGGAATTTCCATGCCGAACTCGTCTTCGAGGGCCATCACCAACTCAACGGTATCGAGCGAGTCTGCGCCGAGATCGTTGACGAACGAGGATTCGTTCTTGATTTCTGCTTCGGCAACGCCAAGTTGCTCCGCCACGATCTTTTTGACGCGTTGCTCAATGTTATCCATTCAACCCTCCAGGGAAATTAGTCCATACAAGTGCGCGCATTTTAACAGGTTTGCTCGGTAAAATTCAGTTCCGAAAAACGTTTGTTAAATATGCGAAAAATCGCACGATTTTACCGCAACTTGCTCAATTCATAAACATACCGCCGTTCACATGCAGCGTGACGCCGGTAATGTAAGCCGCCTGCGGCGACGCCAAAAACGCGACCGCATAGGCAATCTCTTCGGGCCGCCCTAACCGCCCCAAGGGAATCTGGCTTTTCAGCGCGGCGTGCTGCTCCTCGCCAAGCGCCTTGGTCATGTCGGTGTCGATGAAACCTGGGGCCACGCAATTGACCGTAATATTGCGGCTGCCAATTTCCCGCGCCAGCGCGCGCGCCATGCCGGCAACGCCGGCCTTCGCGGCGGCATAATTCACTTGCCCCGGATTGCCCGCCGCGCCAACCACCGATGTCACATTGATGATACGACCCTGGCGAGCCTTCATCATCGGCTTGAGTACCAGACGCGAGAGGCGGAAGACCGCCTTCAGATTGGTATCGAGCACGTCGTCCCACTCGTCGTCCTTCATGCGCATCGTCAATTGATCGCGCGTGATGCCGGCATTATTGACGAGGATATCGATTTTGCCGAACTGCTCGAGAATATCGC
The DNA here is from genome assembly GCA_018971155.1 of Burkholderiales bacterium. Classification (GTDB taxonomy): domain Bacteria; phylum Pseudomonadota; class Gammaproteobacteria; order Burkholderiales; family Burkholderiaceae; genus Pandoraea. The sequence continues at coordinate 7,992 of JAGXBI010000081.1, read as the reverse complement.
CCAGCACCGCATCGCACTGAGCCGGGTCGGTCACGTTCAGCACGACGCCTTTGCCGGACAGGCTCTCGGTCGCCAAATATTCATCGATACCGGCCGCGCCAGCGGCGCTGGTGGCCGTTCCGACCACCGTTGCGCCACGCCGGGCGAGTTCCTGCGCAATGGCCCGCCCGATGCCGCGCGACGCTCCAGTGACCAATGCCACGTGATTTGCCAGATTTTTATCCATGACGCTCATCTACTCCGTTATTTCAGAAGGGTCAGCGCATCAGCCAAGGAAGCCGCATCCGTGATGGCGATACCGGCGAGTTCGCCGTCGATGCGCTTGGTCAAGCCCGTCAGCACCTTGCCCGGCCCGCACTCGACCACATGCGTGACACCAGCATCCGCCATCTTGCGCACGGTCTCGACCCACCGCACCGGCGAAGCGGCCTGTCGCACCAAAGCATTCTTGATTTGTGCGGGATCGTTGAGGATCGCCACGTCGACGTTATTGATCAGCGGGATGCTCGGTGCGACAAACGTGACGTCGGTCAGATATTCGCGCAAACGATCGGACGCCGGCTTGAGCAGCGACGAGTGAAACGGCGCGGACACGGGCAACGGCAGCGCGCGCTTGGCGCCTCGGGCTTTGGCGATTTCACAGGCCTTTTCCACGGCGGCCTTGTCGCCAGCGATGACGACCTGGGCCGGCGCATTGAAATTGACCGCTTCGACAACACCGGCGGCCGATGATTCGGCGCAGACCGCCCGTACAGTGTCGTCGTCGAGTCCGAGAATTGCGGCCATGCCGCCCTGCCCGACCGGCACGGCCTCCTGCATTGCCTGCGCGCGAAAGCGCACCAATGGAACCGCGTCCCGGAACGCAATGACGCCGGCAGCAACGAGTGCGGTGTATTCACCCAGGCTATGACCTGCCACGAGCGCCGGTGCTGCGCCGCCTTCGGCCAGCCAGGCGCGATATACCGCGTAGGCCGCAGCCAGCATCACCGGCTGGGTGTTGGTCGTCAGATTCAAAGCCTCGGCAGGCCCCGATGAGATGAGCTCGGCGACATCCTGCCCCAGCGCGTCGGACGCTTCCTGCAGCGTTTCCCGCACCACGGCATGTCCGTCGAACCCGGCCAGCATGCCGACCGATTGCGAACCTTGTCCAGGAAATACAAATGCAAATTTCATTTTTGATTCACCGCTCACTGAAATACCTTGAGAAGTATGCATATGGCATGCACGGCGCGCGCCGAATCGGACGACTGAGCCGATCAGCGCGCCGCCCCTGCATTACATGCGTAGCAGCGCAGCGCCCCAGGTGAACCCACCGCCGACGCCCTCGAGCATCACCCGGTGACCGCGCTGGATACGGCCGTCGCGCACGGCGACGTCCAATGCCAGGGGGATCGACGCCGCCGAGGTATTGCCGTGCTCGTCGACCGTTACGATCATCTTTTCGGTCGGCAGATGCAGCTTGCGGGCAGTGCTGAGCATGATTCGAATATTGGCCTGGTGGGGAATCAGCCAGTCGATCTGCGACGCTTCCAGTCCCGCCTTATCCAAGGCCTCCAATGCCACTTTCTCGAGGACCCCGACGGCCAGCTTGAAAACGGCCTGGCCGTCCATGTAGAGAAAGGCATTGCCCTGAATGGCACCGCCGTGCACATTGCCCGGCACGCACAGGATATCCGCGTAACGGCCATCTGCGTGCAAAGCCGTCGAGAGCACACCAGGCTCGCTGGAGGCGGACAACAGCACCGCACCTGCGCCATCGCCGAAAAGGACACAGGTGGTGCGGTCGTTGAAATCGAGAATGCGCGAGAAGGTTTCTGCGCCGATCACCAACACGTTCCGGTATGCACCACTGCGGATAAAGTTGTCAGCCGTGGCCAGCGCATACACGAAACCGGAACACACCGCCTGCACATCAAATGCCGCGCAGCCGTTTGTGATACCAAGTTTGCTTTGCACCAGGCACGCCGTGCTCGGAAACACGAAGTCGGGCGTCGAAGTCGCGAGAATGATCAAGTCGACGGCCTGAGCGTCGACGCCAGCCATCTCCAGCGCCCGGCGCGCGGCCTCGACGGCAAGGTCACTGGTCGTCATGCCAGGCGGCGCGAAATATCGGGCCTTGATACCCGTGCGCGCCACAATCCATTCGTCGCTCGTCTCGACCTGGCGCGCGGCCAACTCTTCAGCCAGCTGCTGGTTGCTGACGCGGCGCGGCGGAAGATAGCTGCCGGTGCCGATAACACGAGAATGGATCGCGGGTTGGGTCATGTCACACAACATTCAGTATGCCGGGGCAATCGGGGCGGCCTGCGCGGCACCCGTCTCCTCGAGCTGGGTTTTATTGTCTTCCATGGCGCGCTCCAGGCGCGCCTGAACACCATTGCGCACGGCATCGTAGCCGCGCTTGATCGCCCACTCGAACGCGTAGACGTCTGCTGAGCCGTGGCTCTTGATGACCAAACCACGCAAGCCGAGCAAAGCCGCACCATTGTAGCGACGGTGGTCGACGCGGTGCTTGAAGCGTCGCAGCACCGGCAGCGCCACCAGCGCGGCCAGCTTGCTCAGCCAGGAGCGCTCGAATTCTTCCTTGATCATGTTGCCCAGCATCTGTGCCAGGCCCTCGGACGTCTTCAACACCGCATTGCCGACAAAACCGTCGCACACCACGATATCGGTCGTGCCCTTGTAGATGTCGTTACCTTCGACGTTGCCGTAGAAATTGAGTGTGCTGGCGCGCAACAGCTCGCCGGCTTGCTTGATGACGTCGTTGCCCTTGATGATCTCTTCGCCGATATTGAGCAACCCGATGCTGGGCCGCTCCTTGCCGCCGACGGCCGACACCAGCGCATATCCCATTTCGGCGAATTGCAGCAAATGCGTCGGTTCGCAATCGACGTTGGCCCCCAGGTCGAGCACGGTGGTGTAACCGCCGGTTTCGTTAGGTAGCTGCGTGGCAATCGCGGGCCGCTCGATGCCGACCAGCGTCTTGAGGACATAGCGAGACACAGCCATCAGCGCGCCGGTATTGCCGGCCGATATGCACGCCTGGGCCTGCCCATCCTTCACCAGGTTCAGCGCGACCCGCATCGACGAATCTTTCTTTTTGCGCAGCGCGACTTCGACCGAGTCGTCCATCGATACCACTTCGGACGCCTGCACGACCGACAGGCGGGGGTGAGCCTGGGCTCTCAGTTTGGCCAGTTGCGCCTGAATCGGCTGCTCCAGCCCGACCAATACGAGTTCGACATCGTCGGTGTGCTGCACGAATTTGACTGCTGCGGGCACCGTAACCGCTGGGCCGTGGTCCCCGCCCATACAGTCGATCGTCATTCTGACTGTCATGCGTGTCGACGTAGTTGGCTTGTAGAGTTTGATTCACTAATAAAAAAGCGGCATGTCACCGCCGCTTTTTTATCACTTCAAACGATTCGAAGATGCCGGCAAAGCGAAGCATGCAGCGAATCGCTTGCGTGCAGCAATCAGTCGTTTTTGGTCTTGACCACTTTGCGACCGCGGTAGAAACCGTTCGGCGTGATGTGGTGACGCAGGTGCGCCTCACCCGAAGTCGGCTCGACGGCCAGGGGCAATTGACCCAGAAAATCGTGCGAGCGGTGCATGCCGCGCTTCGACGGCGATTTTTTGTTCTGTTGAACAGCCATGATAACTCCTCAGAATTTTGCGAATTTTAACACAGTTCAGGCGCCCGCCGTTGACCAGATCCGGTCAAGGCGCGATGACGCGTGAGTTCCTTACTTGCCACCACTGCCTGGCGTGCGCTTTAGCGCGGCCAGCGCGGCGAACGGCGACGGCTTGTCATGCTCCTCCTCCGGCACCTGCTCGGCCTGTCCGTCAGCGCCGGTGACCAGACTGGCATGGACTTCCGGGCAAACCTCGTGTTTCGGCACCAGCGGGAGCGCCAACAGCAATTCTTCTTCCACCAACTCGACCAGGTCGAAATTTACCGAGCCGACGATCGCCTCGGGCAGCGTATCGTCCGCCAGGCAGGCATCGGCCTGTGCCTCGTCGCGCACGACTTCGAACACCGTCTCGGTCGCCATCGGGTGCCGATAAGGCGTCATGCAGCGCTGGCATTCCAGCCACATGTCGCCCGCAACCGCCAGACGAAGGTATTGCCGCATCGCCACACCACCATCGGCGCGATGCTCGCTGTGTTCAAAGCCCTGTGCGCGCCAGTGGAATACCACGGCCAAACGCTCGGTTACTGGCACAGCCGCCGGAACTTCGGTTAACATGCGCGGCAACTCCTGCACGGGCAAATCGCCTTCGGCGATCATCCCGGTACGGGCGAATTCGAAAAGATTAACCACGTATTCGCGCATACATCCGCCGCCTTGCAGAGCTTTCGGCACAGCAAAGCCGCACCGAACCGGAAAAACGGTGGATTCTAATTAAATTTTCTTTTTTCGTCAAACACTTAAAGCCCCATGCCGCTACACAGCAATCCGCCACTGATCCTTGCCTCGGGCTCCCGCTACCGACGCGAGTTGCTCGAGCGGCTGCGCGTTTCGTTCACGGTCCAGGCGCCGCATGTCGACGAAACGCCCCTGACCGGCGAAAGCCCGCACGAGACGGCACTGCGGCTGGCACGGGAAAAAGCGCATGCGGTCGCCGCGGCACACCCGAATGCCGTCGTCATCGGCTCCGACCAGGTCGCGATGCTCGACGGGCGGCAGATCGGCAAACCCGGCGATCACCCGACCGCCATGGCCCAGTTGCGCATGATGCGCGGCAAGGTTGTCGAATTCCACACGGCGCTTTGCGTGCACGACGCGCGCTCGGGCCTGTCGCAGAGCGACGACGTGATGACTTTCGTGACGGTTCGCGACCTGCCGGACGAGACGCTTGACGCCTATTTGCGTGCCGAGGAGCCTTACGACTGTGCCGGTAGCGCCAAATCCGAGGGGCTCGGGATCATGCTGCTCGAGAAAGTGGAGTCCACCGATCCCACCGCGCTGATCGGCCTGCCATTGATCGCGCTGACGACCATGCTGATGCGCGCCGGCTTCACTCTGCCCGCCTCGCAAGCCCAATGACCGGCGCAATTTACCTGATTCCCAATACACTGGGCCCCGCCACCGCCGGCGGCCTTGCTGCCGTCTTGCCGGACGAGGTCAGGCACTGCGCCGCGCGGCTCGAATATTTCATCGGAGAACAGGCCAAGAGCACTCGGGCTTTCCTGAAATTGGCGGGCTGTGCCAAGCCTCTTCAGGAAATTACGATCCGAGAGCTGAATGTCAACACACCGCCAGCGGCCATCGACGCGTTGTTGGCACCGATCATGGCGGGCGCGGACGGCGGCCTCATTTCCGAAGCCGGCTGCCCGGCGGTCGCGGACCCAGGTGCCCTGCTGGTGCGCCGCGCTCATGAATTGGGCATCCGAGTCATCCCGCTGGTGGGTCCCAGCTCGATATTACTGGCTCTGATGGCATCCGGCCTGAACGGCCAAAGTTTCGCTTTCGCCGGCTATCTGCCGGTGGATCCCGCGGAGCGCATCAAACGCATCCGCGAGCTCGAACTGCGCTCGCGACGCGAGAAGCAGACTCAAATTTTCATCGAGACGCCATATCGCAATCAGGCCATGCTCGATGCGTTGCTCGGCACCTGCGCGGGCACCACGCTATTGTGCGTTGCGGTCGACCTGACCCAGACCGGAGAATCCGTCGCCAGTCACCGGGTTCAGGATTGGCCACGCAAGCGGCTGGACCTGCACAAGCGGCCCGCCATCTTTTTGCTGCTGGCTCAATAAAAACCCCCGCGGCAAATGCGGGGATCGTCTAAGTGCGCGGGCACGCTCAGCGCATGGCCATGCGCCCGCTCATCACCAGCGTCTCGATGGCAGCGTTGCCCACCGCTGCCCCAAACCGCCTCGCCACCCGGTCGGGAAAGCTCTCCTTCACGGTGTAATCGACGATATCGCTGGCCTTGATGACATCGCGCGCCACGGAATCGACCGTGCCGTAGCCGTCGGCCAGCCCGAGCTGAATGCTTTTCTCGCCCGTCCAGAACAGGCCGGAAAACAGTTGCGGATCATCCTTTAGCCGTGCGCCCCGCCCCTTTTTCACCGCGTCGATGAACTGGCGGTGCACCTCGGACAGCATCTGCAATGCATACGCCTTCTGCGTATCCGTCTCGGGAGAAAACGGGTCGAGGAACCCCTTGTTCTTGCCAGCCGTCAGCAAGCGGCGCTCGATGCCCAACTTGTCCATCAGGCCGGTGAAGCCGAACCCGTCCATCAATACGCCGATCGAACCAACGATGCTGGCCTGATTGACGAAAATCTTGTCGGCCGCAGCCGCTACGTAATAACCGCCCGACGCGCACATCTCGTCGACCACCACATAGATCGGCTTGGCGGGATACTTGGCGCGCAGCCGCATGATCTCATCGTAAATGCGACCGGCCTGCACCGGACTGCCGCCTGGGCTGTTGATGCGCAGAATCACGCCCGCCGTCCCGCTATCGGCAAACGCCGAATCCAACGCCCTGTTGATCGAGTCGGCACTGGCTTGCCCGCTCGCGGAAATTTCGCCGGTCAATTTGACCAGCGCCGTGTGGCGGCCGGCGGTCGTCACCGGCGTCGCACCCGTGTCCATCAACGCCCAAGCAATCAGGCCGAACAGCACGAGCGCCATCAATCGAAAAAATATCTTCCAACGACGCGCCGCCCGCTGCTCCTTGATCGTCGCGAGCAGCACCCTCTCGAGCAGGACCCGCTCCCACTTTTCATCGGGGCCGGCTCGGCCGGCGGTATGGCGAGCCTCCGGCAGGCGCGGCTCGTCTCGGGAAGGGTTGTCGGGCGGGAAAGGTTCGGACATGGCCAATCAGGAACAAAGCATTGAAAAAATGGCCGCTCAGGCCGGCGCCAGCGGTCGAATATCCCGCTCAGGCAACCAAACCACAATGGCCCCGCCATCGCTGTCACGCTCTTCGACGCGCAGCTTATGCAGCGCGCCGCCGCGGCACGGACCGCCAACGCAGCGGCCCGAGTCGGGCTCGTAAGTCGCACCGTGGGTCGAGCACATCAAGTATAAGCCGGAGCTCTCGAAAAACTGCCCTTCGGCCCAGTCCAGCTCCATCGGTACATGCGCGCACTGATTGAGGTAGCCATGCACCTGTCCTTCGAAGCGAATCACGAAGGCGGGGGTGGCGCGACCGCCGACGCTCACCTGAAAGCGCACTCCCTGGCCACCATCGGTCAACGCCGAGCCGGCGCAAATCGGAATTGCCTCTTCGTCCGCCATCAGACTCGCTCCAGCAGCCAAGCCCTCAGCTCATCGACGCTCTGGGCACAATAGCTCGGCCCCAGCGCGCGCAGGGCCTCGAGCGAATGAGCGCCGCCATAGGCTACGGCGACCCCGGCCGCGCCGGCATTGGCAGCCATCTGAAGATCGTGGGTCGTGTCGCCGATCATGACTGTGCGCGACAGGTCCTGCCCCAGTTCGCGGCCGATCTCCTGCAGCATCGCCGGATGCGGCTTGGAAAACGTCTCGTCCGCGCATCGCGTGGCATCGAAGGCGCCAAGCAAGCCAACCGCCTCCAGGGCACGGTTGAGGCCGACCCGGGATTTACCGGTGGCAACGGCAAGAAAGCGGCCGCGTTCGCGCAGTTCCGCGAGCATCTCGCGCACGCCCGGAAACAGCACAGTCTCGTTGCCGCTGAGCAGATAATGGAATCGATAACGCTCCGACAGACGGGGATAATGGCTCGGATCGAGCGTTGGCGCGGCGGTTTGCAAGGCATCCCGCAACCCGAGCCCAATGACGTAACTGGCGACCTCGTCGGCAGGCACCGGCAAGTCGAGATCGCGGCAGGCCGCCTGGATGCAGCGGGTAATCGTGGGAGTCGAGTCCATCAAGGTCCCGTCCCAATCGAACACGATCAGATCAAACTCAGCTTTTGGCATTAACGCTCAAGTCTCGTAATTGTTGCAAAAACCGCTCGCAATCCTGCGGCAGGGGCGCTTCCAGCAGCAAC
>JAGXBI010000080.1 GCA_018971155.1 Burkholderiales bacterium | reverse complement strand
GTGCCACCCAGCCGCCGTCATAACCATCGGTCGCGTCACGCGCCTTGTCGCTGCGAATGCCAGCCATCGCCTTCTCGTTGGCTTGCGGATCGTTCTTGATCGGGATCAGCGCGCTCATGCCGCCGATGGCCGGGGCATTGCGCTGATGGCAGGTCTTGAGCAGCAGCAGCGCGTATGCGCGCATGAATGGCACCGTCATGGTGATCTTGGAGCGATCGGCCAGGCAGAAATCCTTGTTGACCTTGAACTTCTTGATGCACGAGAAGATGTAGTCCCAGCGGCCGGCGTTCAGGCCGGAGCTATGGTCGCGCAATTCATAGAGGATTTCGTCCATCTCGAAAGCCGCCAGAATCGTCTCGACCAGCACCGTGGCCTTGATGGTACCTTGCGGGATTCCCAGCTCGTTTTGCGCCAGCACGAACGTATCGTTCCACAGGCGGGCTTCGAGGTGGCTCTCGATCTTCGGCAGGTAGAAGTAAGGACCACTGCCCCGCGCCAACAGGGCCTTAGCGTTATGGAACAGGTACAGGCCGAAATCGAACAGCCCCCCGGAGACGCGCTGCCCATCGACCAGCACGTGCTTCTCGTCGAGGTGCCAGCCGCGCGGACGCACGATCAGCGTGGCGGTTTTTTCGTTGAGCTTATAGGTCTTGCCGTTTTGTTCCAGGCTGATCGTGCCGCGCGCGGCGTCGCGCACGTTGATCTGGCCTTCGATCTGATTATTCCAGTTGGGCGTGTTGGAATCCTCGAAATCGGTCATGTAGCTGTCGGCACCGGAATTGAGCGCGTTGATGATCATCTTGCGCTCCACCGGCCCGGTGATTTCGACGCGGCGGCACTGCAGGTCTTGCGGCAGCGGCGCGATCTTCCAATCGCCTTCGCGAATCGCCTTGGTTTCCGGCAGGAAGTCAGGCTGTTCGCCGGCGTCCAGGCGCGCGGTGCGGACCACGCGCGCCTTGAGCAATTCCTGGCGACGGGCTTCAAACGCGCGATGCAACTTCGCCACGAAAGCCAATGCGTCAGTGGTCAGGATCTCTTCGAATTCGGGACGGATTTCCGCCTTGATTTCCACGCCCGCAGGCAGATTAATCGCCATGGTGACTCCTTGGTTCAACAGGTTATGTAAAAAAAACGGTCGCACAAGCGTGCGTCAAATTCAAGCTGGCGCAGTGTTGCGCGCGGCAACGAAGCGCACGACGTCGCGCAGGTCACGACCCATGCCGTGGGGCGTCACGCCCAACTGTTCCAGCGGCAGCCCGCCCCGGTTGACCCAAAAGGTCGTGTAGCCAAACCAGGTCGCGCCGATCGCATCCCAGCAGTTGCTGGAGACGAACGCCATTTCGCCCGCAGACAGCCCGAATGCGTGTGTGCCCAACTGATACGCTTCGGGCGACGTCTTGTACTTGCGTGCCACATCGATGCTCAAGACGTGCTCGAACAAACCCTTCATGCCGGCGCTCTTGACGGCAATATCGAGCATTTGCGGGTTGCCATTGGACAGAATGCCCAGGCGCAGCCCGTTGTCGCGCAAGCGACGCAGCGTCTCGATGTTCTCCGGAAACGACGACAGGCAGGTGTACTCGTCCATCAAACGCTTTTCCGCCACCGGCGACAGGCTCAGGCCCAGGCGCTGCGTGGCGAACCGCAAGGCATCGATCGTGATGTCCCAGAAGGGCCGGTAGTGCTCGCCGCGCGGGCCCGACAACGTGCGCAAATGGGTGTACTCGATTTGCTTGTCGCGCCACAACGCGGCAAGCGCGTCGCCATGGCCCGGAAATAGCTGCTCGGCGGCCGCGCGTACGGAGTACACGTCGAATAACGTGCCATACGCGTCAAAAACAACCGCTTTGATATCCGTAGCCATAGTCTCGGTATAACTTGAATTTACTTTTGCATTGTATTATTTATCAATGAGCGAATAAAAGTTCATTGAAATCAATTTATCTTTTACTTTTTTATAGGTAATCGAAGCGTGGATCGTTTCAAACAAATGGAAACTTTCGTCGCTGTCGCCTCGCGAGGCAGCCTGTCGGGCGCCGCGGCGCTCGAGGGCGTGGCGCCGGCGATCATCGGCCGGCGCATCGACGGCCTGGAAGAGCGCCTCGGAGTCAAGTTGCTGGTACGGACCACGCGCAAGGTCACGCTGACCTATGAAGGGTCGGCCTTTCTCGAAGACTGTCAGCGAATTCTTAACGAAATGCACAATGCCGAGGCGACCGTCTCGGCCGGCGGCGTGAAGGCCAGCGGCCATCTGCGCATCACCGCCCCGGCCGGTTTCGGGCGACGGCATGTCGCGCCGCTGGTGCCGGCCTTTCTCGGCGCCCATCCCGAGGTCACGTTGACGCTGGATCTGTCGGACCGGCTGATCGATCTGGTCAATGAAGGTTTCGACTGCGCCGTGCGGCTCGGCGAGTTGCCCGATTCGAGCCTGGTCTCGCTGCGCCTGGGCGAGAACCGACGGGTGTGCGTGGCCGCGCCGGCCTACTTGGCCAGCCACGGCACGCCGACCTCGCTGGAGGACCTCGCGCATCACAATTGCCTTGCGTTCGGCGCCAGCAGCAACCAGCAGCGCGGCTGGACCTTCCAGCAGGACGGCAAGGTGCTCAACATCCGCGTGGCCGGTTCGATGGAATGCACGGACGGCGCGGTCCTGCACGAATGGTGCCTCGAGGGGCACGGACTGGCGTGGCGCTCGTGGTGGGAGGTCGGCGAGGATATCCGCGACAAGCGGCTGGTCACCGTGCTCGACGAATTCGCCGCGCCGCCGATCGGCATTCATGCGGTGTTTCCGCAGCGCAAGCACCTGCCGTTGCGCGTGCGGCTGTTTATCGATTATCTGAAACATAGCTACAGCAACCCGATCTACTGGGAAGCCGCCGAGCACGCCGAGTCCGACAGGCATCCGGCATCCGACGCCGCCACGATACCCTGAGCCGCGGCGTGCCGATGCGAGGGCGCGCAAAACCGGACTGAATCGCCCGGGTCGAGGATTACAATGAAATCGCTGGACATGCCAGCCACAACGCAAGGAGGTCATATGCTGTTCACTCATATCCTCTTACCAACCGACGGCTCCGAACTCTCCGCCAAGGCCGTACAGGGCGGACTGGAGCTGGCCAAGGCGCTGGGCGCCAGAGTGACCGGCTACGTGTGCCTGGCCGAGTACCCGTATTCGCCGTTCAGCGAATACGTGCTGGAGGCTCCCGCCACCTTCAACGACCGTATTCAGCAGGAAGCCCAGGTCCATCTGGACAAGCTCGCCGAGGCGGCAAAGGCGGTGGGTGTGCCATTCCGCAGCGACACCTCGGCATTCCCCACCCCGTACCTGGGCATCATCGATGCCGCCGAACGCCACCGCTGCGATCTCATCCTGATGGCCTCGCACGGCAGGCGTGGCCTGACCAGCCTGCTGCTCGGCAGCGAAACACAACGCGTCCTGGTGCATTCGAAAATTCCGGTCCTGATTTACCGGTAGTCCGGGCGGGCCGAACGCACAATAAGAACTACGCCGCGCGAACCGGGTTCGCGCGGCGTGCCCCTTTTTGTCTCCCCTCTCCCTGTCGACCCGCCGACACGTGCGGCAGGCCGTTTTGCCTTTGTCGCGCTTTGCGCGGGACGGTCTGCCCTGCTACGGTCCCGCGCCGCCTGGCTATCAGGCCGCTTTGACGGCCCCGTGCGATGCGTCGAAGAATTGCTCATCTTCGGTCGACCCCTTGAGCGCGGTGGTCGACGCTTCGCGCTCGATGGTCTGGGTCACCGCGTCGAAATAGCCGGTGCCGACTTCGCGCTGGTGCTTGACCGCGGTAAAGCCCTTGGTGGCTGCCGCGAATTCGGCTTCCTGCAACTCGACGAACGCGCTCATCTGATTGCGCGCGTAGCCATATGCCAGATTGAACATCGAGTAGTTCAGGCTGTGGAAACCGGCCAGCGTAATGAACTGGAACTTGTAGCCCATCGCGCCCAGCTCGCGCTGGAATTTGGCGATGGTCGCGTCGTCCAGGTTTTTCTTCCAGTTGAACGACGGCGAGCAGTTGTACGAGAGCATCTTGCCCGGGAATTCCTTGTGGATGCCTTCGGCGAATTTCTTCGCGAATTCGAGATCGGGCTTGCCCGTCTCGCACCACACCAGGTCAACGTAGGGGGCATACGCCAGGCCGCGCGAAATTGCTTGCTGCAGGCCGGCTCGAGTCCGGTAGAAGCCCTCGACGGTGCGCTCGCCAGTGCAGAACTCCCGGTCGTTCTCATCGACGTCCGAGGTCAGCAGGTCGGCCGCTTCGGCATCGGTTCGCGCGATCAACACGGTCGGCGTGCCCATCACGTCGGCCGCCAGGCGCGCGGCCACCAGTTTGGCCACGGCTTCGCGTGTCGGCACCAGTACCTTGCCGCCCATATGGCCGCATTTTTTGACGGAAGCCAGTTGATCTTCGAAGTGAACGCCTGCCGCGCCTGCTTCGATCATCGACTTCATCAACTCGAAAGCGTTGAGCACGCCGCCGAAGCCGGCTTCGGCATCGGCCACGATCGGCGCGAAGAAATCGACATAACCTTCGTCGCCCGGATTTTTCCCTTCCGACCATTGAATTTGGTCGGCGCGCGCGAAGGTGTTGTTGATACGACGCACGACGGCCGGCACCGAATTGGCCGGATACAGCGACTGGTCGGGATACATTTCGCCGGCCAGATTGGCGTCGCCCGCGACTTGCCAGCCCGACAGGTAGATCGCTTTGAGGCCGGCCTTGACCTGTTGCATCGCCTGGTTGCCGGTCAGCGCGCCGAGCGCGTTGATGAACGGCTCGCTGGTAATGCCGGCCCAGAGTTTTTCCGCGCCGCGCTTGGCCAGGGTGTGTTCGATCTGCAGCGAGCCACGCAAGCGAATCACATCCTCAGCGGTATACCCACGCTTGATGTTCTTCCAGCGCGGATTGGATGCCCATTCCTGTTCGAGCTGCTTCACTTCTTGTTGACGCGACATGGCAATCTCCTAGTCCTATGGATAAAACGAAAAACCGCTTTTTTCGCCGCCGGGTGCCATAACGGATGTTTCTGGCGTTTCTGGCGGCGAAGTCTTATATAAGAGTCTAGTGATTTCTTACGCGTCGCAACAGATCTAAATAGTCAAAAAATCAAAAAATTAATCGTTTATTATCAATAATTTACGATATTTATTTCTTATTGTGGAAGGCAGTTTTTTATATTGAAAAATTTTCTTTGTGCTTAGCAACGCAAATTTTTACTCACCAAAACCGCTTGCCGCATTATGAAAAATCGCATGAGCGCGACTAAGCGGCCTTCCGGAGCCGGGTTGCCGCTCGCGCCGGGCGCAAAACCAGCCATAGCGCCGCGCCGATCAGGCCCCCGCCAACGGCATGCGCCCACGACAGGCGCTCTCCCAAAAAGAGTGCGCCCCAGAGCACACCGAACAAAGGAATCAGGAATGTCACGGTCAGTGATTTGATCGGCCCGATGTCGGCGATCAAACGGAAATACAGGATGTAAGCCAGCGCGGTGCACATAAAGCCGAGACCCGCCATCGCCGCCCACACGCCGGGCGTGCCCCAATCGGGCGCCGGCCCCGTGAAGGACGAAATGCCGAAGAACGGCAGCACCAGCAGGACCGCCCCCAACTGAGATCCAAAGGCCACCAGCTTGCTGTCCAAGCCACCCTTTTCGGTGATCCAGCGACGCGTGAGGAAACCCGCCAAGCCATAGCAGGCAGTCGCGACCAGGCAGGCACCCGCCCCCAGCAGCACCGTCGGGGTGAGCGCAACCGGACCGGCCCGCGTCAGCACACCGACGCCGGCCAGGCCAAGCACCATGGCGAGTACTTTGGGCGGCGTCAGACGCTCTCCAAACAACAGCGCGCCGATCAGCACCCCCATGAGCGGCGTGGTCGCGTTGAGAATCGCCGAGTAGCCGGCCGGCAGCGCTTCGGCCGCCAGACAGTACATGATGAAAGGCACGCCGGAGTTGATCGCGCCCAGCGCCAGCGTCGCGCCGAATTTGCCGTTGAAGCGCCACCGCACGCGCATGGCGGCGAGCAGCGCCGCCAGGCCGAGCGCACCGAACAGCACGCGAAAAAACGCCGTCGGCAAGGCGCCCAGTACCGGCGCGGCAATCCGCATGAAAAGAAAACTGGCTCCCCAGATCGCGGACAAGGCGATCATTCGCGTGAAATCGGCAGGTCTCAAGATATTCCTCTGCGCCCGTGCATGGCATTCGTGCATCGGCCCGTCCGATGCGGTCGCCATCTTCGCATGGACGCAGATGGTTGTCTGGCCAATTTCGGACCTCGAACTGGCTGTTCGCCATGCCGGCCGCTACCGGCATGGCGAGCTCAGGCGCGCGCCAGCCGATGGGCGACCCAGTCGCCCGATTCAATGCGCGGCCGCCCGGCAACGGCCGATGCGGCAACCGGGTAGACGATGCAATCGTGGATTTCTCCGGCGCAGGTCACCGCCACTTGCTCGCGCACGAAAAGGCCCGTCTGGCCGGGGTAGACCTCTTCGATTTCGTCGAGCACCGGCACCAGCACCGGTGCGATCCGGTAAACCTCGCCACGCACGCGCCCCTGCCCAGCCGCGCGCACCATGCCGGGGTAGTCGCCAAAGTCGTACAGTATCCCGTCCACCTCGGCCGCGCCGACCCGCACCGGTGCAGGCATGCCATGGCGTGCGGCAGCCCGCCGCAGGTCGTTGATTTCGCCGGCGCGCAACGTGCCATAAACAAAGGTATGAAGCGAGCCACTCACGCCAGCTTCTCCTGGCTGGCGATAATGCCGTCACGGTCGGCGTAGATCCAATCGCCCGGGCGAATCAACGCGCCGCCAATATGGACCGGAACGTCGCGCTGCCCCTGGCCTAGCTTGCTGCCACGCCGCGGGTTGACCGCCAGCGCACGCACGCCGATCTCGCACGCGTCGAGTTCGTCCGAGTCGCGCACGCAGCCGTTGACGATAATGCCAGCCCAGCCGTTGGTCGCGCCCAGCATGCCGAGATTGCCGCCCACCAGCGCACAGCGCAGCGAGCCGCCACCGTCGACGACCAGCACCCGCCCGCCCCCGGGCGTCTCCAGCGTGGCGCGCACCAGCGCGTTGTCCTCGAATACCTTGAGCGTGGTCGCCGGGCCGCTGAAACGCGCGGCCTTGCCAAACCCCAGGAACATCGGCGCGAGCACGCGCAGCGAACCGTCCGCGAGCCGCGCTTCGTGGGCGTCGCAAAGATCACATGTGGCAAATGACATCGTTTCCTCGCATAAAACGGAATAGACCGGATGATAGCGCGTCACGAGGCGGCGTCCTCGCCGGGCGCGACAGGCATGGCCTGCGCCACCTCGCCCAGACAGCGGCGAAACAGCGCGAGCGCGGGAGTGTTCCCGCCGTCCACGTTCCAGGCGACGCTGACCGGGCCCATCGCGCCGCCCAGATTGAGCGGCAGTATTTTCAGGATGCCGCCAGCAGCATAGTGCGTCGCCAGCGAACGCGGCAACAGCCCGAGCACCGCCGACGATTGCAACAAGGCGAGATTGGCCGTGGTGACGACGGACTCCACGACATTGTCCGGCGTCCTGACCTGGTGCGCGGCGAGGATCGATAGCAGGCGCTTATACATCGGCGCGCCGGTGGTGGGCACGATCCACGCGCAGCCGTCCAGATCCTGCCAGGCGACTTTGCGTTTGCGTGCGAGCGAGTGCGTGCGCGCCGCCACGATAACGGTCGGATCGTCGAACAACGCTTCGCTGGCCAGCGAATCGTCCGTGAGCTCCTGCGGGACCCGCCCCACCACCAGATCGAGATGGCCGGCCCGCAACGCCGGCAGCAACTGATCGAGCGTTCCCTCGTGCAGGCACACTGTAGCGGTCGGGGAATGCCGCTTGAAGCGCAGCACCGCTTCCGGAATCAGAATCGGCGCGGCCACCGACAACACCCCCACGTCGATCCGGCCGCCCATGCCGTTGGCCATGGCCTGCAAGGCTTCGCTGGCGCGGTTGGCGTGCCGCAGTACCTCCCGCGCATGATGAATCAGGCATGCACCGTAAGGCGTGGGCTTGATGCGCCGGCCATCGCGCTCGAACAGCGGCACGCCGACGCCGCGCTCGAGATCCGCAATCATTTTCGAGACAGCCGGCTGGGTCACGTGCAGCGCCTGAGCCACCTTCCCGACGGTCGGCAAGTCGGCCACCGTGACCAGCAACTGCAGGTGCCGCAGCTTCAATTGGCGAGAAAAATAACTTTCGATCGGCAGCATGGCAGTCTTTATTTCATAACCAAAAATTTATTAATAAACACGAATATCTCATTAGACGGTAATAAATTATAAGTGGAAAATCCGTCGAAAAATCGTGGCAGCCAAGGCCCGGCGCCGGGCCGGCTCGCCAGCGAAAGAACGCGGGCTGCGCTTGTCAGCCCCCCCGAAGAACGAGACAACACGGTCGGTACCGGTCGTCTTCACCAGGAGGATTTTCCATGCCATCCCTTGCAGCGCATCGGCGCGCCATCGTTGCCGCGACCATCGGCAACGCGTTCGAGTGGTACGACTTCATCGTTTTCGGATTCCTGTCGGTCATCATCGCCAAGCAGTTCTTTCCGTCGACCGACCCCACGCTTTCGGTGCTGCTCACCACCGCCACCTTCGGCAGCGCGTTCCTGGTGCGCCCGCTGGGCGGCATCCTGCTCGGTATCTACGCCGACCGGGCCGGACGCAAGGCCGCGCTGTCACTGGTTATCCTGCTGATGAGCGTTGCCTCGGCAATGATCGCCTTCACGCCGAATTACGCCACTATCGGTATCGCCGCGCCGGTAATCGTCGTGCTCTCGCGCCTGCTGCAGGGTTTGTCGGCCGGCGGCGAATTCGGCAGCGCGACCGCACTATTGATCGAATATGCACCAGCGAACCGACGCGGCTTCTATGGCAGTTGGCAGAACTTCGGACAGTTTCTGGCAGCAGTCGTGGCCGCCACCATGGGCGCACTGATCTCGCGCGGCCTGTCCGCCACGGCCCTGAACGATTGGGGCTGGCGCATCCCGTTCTTGTTCGGCTTGTTGATCGGTCCGGTGGGTTTTTACATCCGCACGAAGATCGACGAGGCGCCCGGCTATACACAAGCGATCGCCACGGCAACGGACGCGGCCCGCGTCACCTTCGGAGCGATCTGGCGCGAGCATCGCGGCGCGCTGCTCATCTCCTTCGGCCTGGTAGTGTTCAGCTCGGTCGCGCAATACGTGCTCAACGTTTATTTGCCGATCTATTCTGTGCGCCAGTTGCACCTGCCGGTCGCCGCGCCGTTCGTGGTGCTGGTGGCCACCGGCACCACGCGCATGATCCTGATTCCGCTGTTCGGCCTGCTCTCCGATCGTGTCGGTCGCAAGCCGGTGATGGGCGCGGCCATGGTGCTCTACCTGCTGACCATCTACCCTCTCTTCGTGTGGCTGGTGGCCGCGCCGAGCCTGCCACGCCTGCTGGCCACCGAAATGATCTTCGCGATTTTGATGGCGGCGTCGCTGGGCCCGGCGGCCACGGCGCTGGCGGAACTGTTCCCCACACGCGTCAGGGCCACCGGACTGTCGATTTCGTACAATGTGGCCACGACGTTGTTCGGCGGTTTTTCGCCCTTCCTGGTGGCTTGGCTGATTAAAGTCACCGGCGACAAGATGATGCCGGCTTACTTCGTCACGATCGCCACGTTGATCGGTGTGGTCGCACTCTGGCCAATGCAGGACAAGTCGCGCGAGACGTGCCTGGATGCCGCAGGCGCCGCCGGACAAGGCGAATTTTCGATGTAACCGGTGATTTCCAGGGCCCTGTGTTCATGTCCTCTATTCGTAATGTGCTGTTCGTGATGTGCGATCAACTGCGGGCCGACCACCTCGCCTGCTATGGTCACCCGTATCTCAAGACACCGAACATCGACGCGCTGGCGCGGCGCGGCGTGCGCTTCGAGCGCGCATTCGTGCAGTCCGGTGTGTGCGGGCCTTCGCGCATGTCGTTTTATACCGGCCGCTATGTCTCGAGCCACGGCGCGACCTGGAACCGCGTGCCGCTGTCGATCGACGAGCTCACGCTGGGCGAATACCTGAAAGACCGCCAGCAGCGGCTCGCATTGGTGGGCAAGAGCCACGTCACGCCGGACCGCCACGGCCTCGAGCGCCTGCACATCGAGGGCGACAGCGAACTCGGCGTGCTGCTGCGCGAGGGCCATTTCAGGCTGGTCGACCGCTACGACGGCCACCACGCCGAGCCGGATGGCGGTTATGCCCGCTATCTGCGCGAACGCGGCTACGCCAGCGCCGATCCTTGGAGCGACTATGTGATCTCCGCCGAGGACGAACACGGGCGAGTCGTCAGCGGCTGGCACATGCGCAACGTTCATTTGCCGGCCCGGGTGGCCGAAGCCGACTCCGAAACCGCCTACACGACCGATCAGGCGATCCGCTTCATCGAAGGCCACGGCGATGCGCCATGGGTGCTGCACCTGTCGTACGTCAAACCTCACTGGCCATACATGGCCCCGGCGCCGTATCACAATCAATATGCGCTGGACCAATGCCTGCCGCTGCAGCGCCACCCGCGCGAACTGGCGGCACCCCACCCCGTCGTGGCGGCTTACCGGCAACAGGAGGAGTGCGCGAATTTCATGCGCAAGGAAGTCGCCCATCATGTTCGGCCCGCCTACCAGGGACTCATCAGCCAGCTCGACGCGCACTTCGGCCGGCTCTGGGAGACGCTGGAAAGACTCGGCCGCTGGCAGGATACGCTGATCATTTTCACCGCCGATCACGGGGATTTTCTCGGCGACCATTGGCTCGGCGAAAAGGAGCTGTTCTACGACACCGTGCAACGCGTGCCGTATATCGTCTACGATCCGTCGCCCGAGGCCGATTCGACGCGTGGTCAAACCAGCAAGCAGTTGATCGAGGCAATCGACACGGTGCCGACCATCCTCGACGCGCTCGACACGCCGCTGCCATCGCACCGGCTGGAAGGGCGATCGCTGCTGGCGCTCACGCGGGGTCGGGCAACGGCCCAAGCGTGGCGCGAAGCGGTGTTCTCGGAGCTCGATTACTCGTACCGCCAGGCACGCCTGACGTTGGGTCGCGGCCCCGGCGAATGCCGCGCGTGGATGGTGCGCACCGATACCTGGAAATATGTCCATTGGGAAGGCTACGCGCCGCAATTGTTCGACCTGCAAAGCGACCCCGAGGAATTTTTCGATTTGGGCCAGGAGCCCGGCTACGAATCCATTCGCGACGGCATGCGCGCCCGACTGCTGGACTGGCTCAGCCATTTGAAGCATAGAACGACCGTCTCAGAGGCCGATGTGGAGCGCGGCACCAACCAGTACAAGAACGCGGGAGTGTTCTACGGCGTTTGGTGACGGACCACGCGCGTTCGGCGAGGGTGCGCTAAGATCGCCTCAATCCAGCTCTCGCCTCATCGCCATGACCTAGCAGATCCCAAGCGCGCACATCGCGCTGCATATCTTGCCTCACGAATACGGGCCCAGCGACGCCCGGCCGGTGAGGTTGCGTTCGCGACCGCTGGCACAGGGCGTCGTCGTGCCCCGGCATGCGCATCCGTGGGCTCAGGTCGCCTATACCACGCAGGGCGTCATCCGCCTGGCGGTTGCCAATGCCGCGTGGATCGTGCCG
>JAGXBI010000079.1 GCA_018971155.1 Burkholderiales bacterium | reverse complement strand
TCAGGCCGGACGGTTTGATGTAGGCGCTCAGGTTGACCGGGCCGGATTGTGCGATGCCGCCGATCTGCGACGACTGCACGCCGGCGGACAGATCCACCGAGATCGACTGGCCGGCGTTGGCGCCGACCTGGAACGAGGTCACGCCCAGCGAGCCGTCGAGCACGTGCAGGCCGTTGAAGGTGGTTTGCGTGGCCAGGCGGTTGACTTCGGCGATGTCCTGCTGGACTTGCTGGTTCAACGCGGCGCGGTCGGAGCTGGAATTGGTCGCGTTGGTGGCTTCGACGGCCAGCGTGCGGATGTTCTGCAGGTTGTTGGTGATCTGCTGGAGCGCGCCGCCGGCGGTCTGCACCAGCGAGATGGCGTCGCTCGCGTTGCTTTGCGCTTGCGTGGTGCCGTTGATCTGCGCGGTCATGCGGTCGGCGATGGCCAGGCCCGCGGGGTCGTCGGCGGCGCTGTTGATGCGCAGGCCCGAGGACAGGCGCGTGATCGAGGTCTGCAGGCTCGATTGCGAGTTGTTCAAATTATTCTGCGCGATCAGCGAGAATATATTTGTATTGATGACTGATGACATTTAGCCACTCCTTTTCCCGTAAATAGGCATTCGGCGAACCCGCCGTAACTTTGGCCCTGCGGCGCATGCCGCGGAAAAAAGCCGCCGTTGTTTGGGTTATCGGACGCTTGCCGGAAAAATTTAGGGTATGCGCGATGTTTCGCCGCAATGAACGCGACGGGCATGCGCCGCCCTGCCCACTGTTCGGGAGTCCTGACAGGCCTCATGACAGTGTAGTGGCGGGGCGGGAAGCCGATCGGTCGAGCAGAGGCGAGAACCGGGCTTTAATCAGGGATTGCCCGGATAAGGGGTCAGGGCGGTGCCGGCACGCAGGGGCGCCGCCTTGCTTGGGCGGTCAGGCGAACGCGGCCATGCCGGCCATTTCGGGATCGGCCAGACCGTGCTGCATGACGTAGAAGGTGAGTTCGGCGTTGTTGGACAGGCGCATTTTCTCGAGCAGGCGCGAGCGGTAGACGCTGACCGTCTTGACCGACAGCGACAGGGCATTGGCGATGTCGGTCAGGCGCTTGCCGGAACCGATCATGCACAGTGTCTGGTATTCGCGATCGGACAGCGTTTCATGGGCCGGACGGTCGGCATCGGGTGCCAGATAGTCGGCCAGCGACTCGGCCACCTGGGGGCTGACGTATTTGCGCCCGTTGGCGACCTGGCGCACCGCATGCACGAGTTGCGTCGCACTGGCGCGCTTGCTGAGGTAGCCTGCCGCGCCTGCCTTGAGGGCGCGCAGGGCGAATTGCCCCTCGTCGTACATACTGAAGAGCATCACCGGCAGGCACGGGTGGTCGCGGCGCAGTTGCTTGAGCACTTCCAGGCCGTTGGTGTCGGGCAGCGAAATGTCGAGCAGCACGACATCCCAGTGGGATTGTCGAACCAGTTCGATGGCCTGGGCACCGGTTTCGGCCTCGCCGACCGCGCTGACGACGCCATCGGCCATCAGCAGCTGTCGCACTCCCTGGCGCACGATCGTGTGGTCATCGGCGATCAATACTCTAAGCATCATGATGATTGTTTTGCGCAGGAATTGTCAGGAGAGCGTGGCAGACCCTGCGCGTCGGGGCAGGGTAACGCGCACGGCCGTACCGCAGGGCTGGACGTTTTCGATGCGAAAAGTGCCATTGAGGGAAACACAGCGTTCGTGCATGCCTTTGAGACCAAGAGAAGTGCTTTTGCGCCGTGCGCCGGCGGGAATGCCACTGCCGTTGTCGGCGACGGTCAGGGTGACGGATTGCCGCCGGGCGGCCAGGGTGACTCGCAGCTGCGTGGCGCGAGCGTGCTTGGCGGCGTTGTTGAGTGCTTCCTGGGTGATGCGAAACAGCGCGGCGGCGCTCGCGGGCGCGAGCGCGTCGAACGCTGCCGCGTCATCGCATTCCCACGCGCATGAGAGTCCGGTTCGACGCTCGAATTGCCGGACCCAGGCGCGCAGCGCCATGCTCAGGCCGTGGCTCAGTTCTGGCGGGTGCAGGTCGTGGGCCAGGGTGCTGACGGCCGATTGGGTGTCGGCCAAGCCATGTTCGAGCGACTCGAGCGCGCTCGACAGGGCGCTGTTGCCGTTGGGCGCTTGCCGGCGAA
This sequence comes from Burkholderiales bacterium, assembly GCA_018971155.1. GTDB lineage: Bacteria > Pseudomonadota > Gammaproteobacteria > Burkholderiales > Burkholderiaceae > Pandoraea. Next base: position 9,562 of record JAGXBI010000079.1, on the reverse strand, counting down.
CCAGTTCGAGCGTCAGGCGCAGGGCGGTCAGATGCGCGCCGAGCACGTCATGGAGTTCGCGTCCGATGCGGGTGCGTTCCGCATCGCGCGCGGCATTGATCTGTTGGGGCGCGAAGTGCACGACCTCACGCCGGCGTGAGGTGCCGGGCCTGATCTGCGTCGTAATGGAATCGACGGAATGCCGCATCAAACTGTCCTGTAAATTCAGTGCACAAGCGGGCTTGCCTGAAGCGCTTGTTGACTTGCCGAGAATTTAACAAAATTTACATTTCGCAACAATTACAAGTGCTGAAATTCTTGATAAATGACAGGTTTTCTCTTTGTCTATTGATTTAAAAGGAAATTTTCAAAAAAGAGATACTTAAAAGAAGTAAAAAGATTTGAAATCCTTAAGTAACTTAGGGTATGTCCTAACCAATGCCGATCGAATTTCGCCAAAAAGCAACGCTCTCCGAATAAATATTTTTTGCCTTGATGCCGGTTGAGCAGAAATTACCTGAGGTCGAGACGGCTCGGACGACGAAGGAGGATCAGCGGCATGGGCACATCCGGAGGGTTTGTAAGAATTTGTAAGCTCGGTGGCGTCCGCGCCGCGTGAGAACCGGCGCGTCTGGCTTTGCGTGACGGCTAGGCGTGACGATCGGGCGTTGCGGCCAGCGGCAGCCGCACGCAAACCGCCAGGCCGATGCCGCCCGGGCCGGCGGCCAGTTCGATGGTGCCCTGACTGGCCGACACGATCTCCTTGACGATCGCCAGGCCCAGGCCGGTGCCTTCCTGCCCGGGCGCGGCATGGCGGTAGAAGCGCTCGAACACGTGGGCGCGCGCTTCGGCGAGGATGCCGGGGCCATTGTCCAGCACCACCAGTTCGGCGGCCTGCCCGCGCCGGTGCGCCGATACGGTGACCTTGCCGCCCGACGGGATGTAGCGGATCGCGTTGTCGACCAGATTCATGACCAGCGCGCTGCACAGCCCCGCGTTGCCGGTGACCCATACCGGGGCCGCATCGGACTCGAATCCCAGATCGATGTCGCGCCGTTGCGCCAGGGCCGCGAGTTCCTCGAGCACGGTCGCGCCGACGGCTACCAGGTCAACGGGCTGGCGCAGTAGTGCGGCGGTATTGGCGGCTTCGGCCTGGGCGAGCAGCAGCAGTTTGTTGGTCAGGTCGATCATGCTGCGGCTGCTGTTGTGCATCGCGTCGAGCACGTCGGCGACGGCGGCGCGATCGTCGAGCTGGGAGGCGAACTGGATTTGCGTATCGAGCAGGGTGAGCGGGGTGCGCAGCTGATGCGCGGCGTCGGCGATGAAGCGCTTTTGCGCGGCCACTTGTGTGTGCAGCCGCTGGATGCATAGATTGATCGCATCGACCACGGGGCGCAATTCGAGATGCAGGTCGCCCGCGCGAATCGGCGCGAGCTCCATCGGGTCGCGGCCGGCGACCTCGTCCTTGAGGCGAATGATCGGGCGCAGTTCCATCGTGAGGGCAATCACCGCCAGCAGCACCGTCAGCGCCAGCATGGCCACCTGACGATGCAAGGAGGGCCGCCACAGTGCGGCGAGCATGCGGTCGTGGCCGCGCCGCGTCTGTCCGACCAGAATGGCGACGCGGTGCGGCACGCCCGAGTCGTACATGGTGCGCACCGTTTTCGCCACGCGTATCGGCTGGCCGCCGAGCGTGGCGTTCTGGTAGGTTGGCGTGGCAGGCGAGAAGGGCGCACCCACCGGGAAGTCGGGGGTCCCGGCAAGCAGCCGGCCATGCTCGGTGATCACCTGGTAATAGACCTGGTCCTGGTCGGGGGAAGCAAACAACTCCAGCGCCGCGGGCGGCACGCTCACGTGCAGCGAGCCGTCGCTCCAGCCGAGCTGCCCGGCAATCACCTGGGCCGAGGTCGAGAGCGCCCGGTCCTGGATCAGGTCGGCGGTATTGCGCGCGCTGAGGTAGGCCAGCCAGGCGCTGACGCAAATGTACAGTGCGAGGGGAATCAGCAGCCACAACATCAGCCGCAGGCGCAGGCTCGAGATCATTGCCGGTCTTTCGGGCGCAGCAGGTAGCCAAGGCCGCGCAGCGTCATGATGCCGGCCTGGCACGGCTCGAGCTTCTTGCGCAGGCGGTGCACGTAGATTTCGATGGCGTCCTCGCTGGGGTCGTCCTCCAGGCCGAACACGCCGTTCATCAGTGCGGTCTTCGAGATGGTCTTGCCCTGCTTGAGCATCAGGATTTCCAGCACGGCATGCTCGCGTGCCGGCAGCGCCAGCACGTTGCCGGCAATCGCGAACTGCCGTGTATGCGTGTTGTAGCTGAGGTCCGCGCAACTCATCTCGGCCGCCTTGTCGGGGGTTTGCCGGCGTACCAGCGCCTTGATGCGGGCCACCAGTTCGCGCACCTCGAAAGGCTTGACGAGGTAGTCGTCGGCGCCCACGCCCAGGCAATCGACTTTTTCGTCGACCGAGCCGCTGGCGGTGAGAATGATCACGGGGACGTTGTCGCGCCGCTCGCGCAACCGGCGCAACACGCTTTTGCCGCTCAGTTGCGGCAGCATCAGGTCGAGCAGCACGACGTCGTAGCGCTCGCTATGCAGCAGGCGGTCGGCGGTGTCGCCGTCGCTGGCCGCGTCGACGGTGAACTTTTCCTCGCGCAGCATTCTGGTGAGCCAGTGCGCGAGCGGCAGGTTGTCTTCGATCAGAAGTAATTTCATGGGCCGGAGCGGCTGGAGTGTTCCGCCAGGGTTTGTACGTGGCGCCTGCAAAAAGTCGGAGTTTAGAAAGCTGGATGAAAGTTGCGCGCGCCTAGAATCGCTTCGCAGTATCGCCTTTATTGTGAAGGCGGGTTCATTATCCCGAAAAAAACATAGGAGACAACACCATGCGTGTTACGACTCGTTCTGGCCGGCCCCTGGTTCGTTCCCTGGTGGCGTCGAGCATTCTGGGCGCCCTGTTGAGCATGGGGATCGGCACGACACACGCCGCCGATGTCCCCAGGATTTCGATCATGGTGGGCGGTATCAACAAGCTGATTTATCTGCCGGCCGCACTGACTCAGCAACTGGGCTATTTCAAGGACGAGGGCTTGGACGTCGAGTTGCTGTCGCAGCCGGCGGGAGTCGACGCCGAAAATGAGTTGCTGGCTGGCGCGGTGCAAGGTGTGGTGGGCTTCTATGATCACTCGATCGATCTGCAAAGCAAGGGCAAGGAGGTCGAGGCCATCGTGGTGTTCGGGCAGGTGCCCGGCGAGGTCGAGCTGGTGTCGTCGAGCGCGGCCGGCCAGATCAAGAGCATGGCCGACATCAAGGGCAAGACGCTGGGCGTGACCGGCCTGGGCGCCTCGACGAACTTCCTGACGCAATTTCTGGCGGCCAAGAACGGTGTCAAATCGAGCGAGTTTTCGGTGCTGCCGGTCGGCGCGGGCAATACTTTCATCGCCGCCATGCAGCAAAAACGCATCGATGCCGGGATGACTTCCGAGCCGACCGCCTCGCGACTGATTTCGACCGGTCAGGCTTCGGTGCTGGTCGACATGCGGTCGATGGAGGGCACCCAGAAGGCGCTGGGCGGCGCCTACCCGGCGTCGAGTTTCTACGTCAACCGCGCCTGGGCTCAATCGCACAAGGCGGAAGCGGCCAAGTTGGCCCGTGCATTCGTCAGGACGTTGAAGTTCATTCACACGCACACGCCCGAGCAGATTGCCGAGAAGATGCCGAAGGACTACTACGCCAACAACAAGGCGCTGTATCTGCAGGCGCTGACCAACTCGATGCCGATGTTCTCCCCCGACGGCAAAATGCCGGTCGGCGGTCCGGAAACGGTGCTCAAGGTGATGTCGTCGTTCAATCCGAACGTCAAAGGCAAGCATATCGACTTGTCGAAGACCTATACCAACGAGTTTGTCGATCAGGCGCTGCAGGCCAGCAAGTAACAGACTTCGTGCGAGCCCCGGCACGAGATGCCGGGGATTGTCCTGGGTGCAGTGTGTGCGCATTGCACTGCGGGAGCGCTCGCGCTTCGTATTTGAAGGATTCCTTATGAACCCATCCGTTTTACGCGACACGCCGGCGATCGAATTCAATCACGTGTCGTGCCGCTTCATCTCACCCGACGGCAAGGCGACCGTAGCGCTGCGCGACTTCACCATGAGCGTGGCGCGCGGCGAGTTCGTCGCGGTGGTGGGCCCGACCGGTTGCGGCAAGTCGACCACGTTGAGCCTGATCACCGGCCTGCTCAAGCCGACCGTCGGCGAGGTGCGCGTGATGGGCGTGCCGGTCAGCGGCATCGATCCGCGCATCGGCTTTGTGTTTCAGAACGACGCCGTTTTTCCCTGGCGCAACGTGATCGACAACGTGGCCGCCGGGCCGATGTTTCGCGGGCAGTCGAAGCAGGCCGCGCACGAGTTGGCGCGCGAGTGGATACGTCGGGTCGGGCTCGACAAATTTGCGCATCATTACCCGCATCAGCTCTCGGGGGGCATGCGCAAGCGCGTGGCATTGGCGCAGACCTTCATCAACCGGCCGGAGATCCTGCTGATGGACGAGCCGTTCAGCGCGCTGGACATGCAAACGCGCACGCTGATGCAGGACGAGCTGTTGCAGCTGTGGGCGGGCAACGCCGGATCGGTGGTGTTCGTGACGCACGATCTCGAGGAGGCGATCGCCCTGGCCGACCGCGTATTCGTGCTCTCGGCGCGGCCGGCCACGCTCAAGCGCGTCTACAACATCGATCTGCCGCGCCCGCGCATCACTTCAGAGGTGCGCTACGAACAGCGGTTTATCGATCTCTCTCGCGAAATCTGGGCGGATTTGCGCGAGGAAGTCCAGATCGGTTGATCGATCAACTCCCAGCAATTGGCAAGGTAAACACCATGAGTGAACAAGTGACGATGGACGGTTTCGACGACGTCAGCATGGCGCGCGAAGAGCAGCGGGCTCAGCGCAGGATTCGGCAGCGCTACTGGTTTGTGATTTTCCTGCGCGTGGCGATTCTGGTGGTGGCGCTGGGCGGCTGGGAGGTGGCAGCCGACATGAAATGGATCGATCCGTTCTTCTTTTCCCAACCGTCGCTGATCGTGGCGCAGATCTACGACTGGTTTGTCAACGGCACCTCGCAGGGGCCGTTGCTCACCCAGGTGCTGGTGACTCTGGAGGAGACTGCGTTGGGCTTCCTGATCGGCTCGGTCGCGGGCGTGATCTTCGGCATTGTGCTGGGGCGCAACAAGTTGCTGTCGGACGTCTTCAGCCTGTATATCCAGATCGCCAATTCGATCCCGCGCGTGGTGCTGGGCTCGATCTTCGTGATCGCCTTGGGCCTGGGCATGGCCTCGAAGGTGGCATTGGCCGTCGTGATGGTGTTCTTCGTGGTATTCGGCAATGCCTTCCAGGGGGTGCGCGAAGCCGACCGCTACATGATCGCCAATGCGCAGATCCTGGGCGCGTCGCCGCGTCAATTGACCATGTCGGTGGTGATTCCGTCGGCGCTGAGCTGGATTCTGGCGAGCCTGCACGTGAGCTTCGGCTTCGCGCTGGTGGGCGCGGTCGTGGGCGAATTTCTCGGCTCGAAGCAGGGCATCGGCCTGCTGATCTCCACCGCGCAAGGCGCATTCAACGCCAGCGGCGTGTTCGCGGCGATGATCGTGCTGGCCGTGGTGGCGCTGGCCGCCGACTACCTGCTGACATCGCTCGAGAAGCGCCTGCTCAAGTGGCGTCCGGCGGCCTTCTGAGCCAAGGCCGCATCACGGCAATACCATCGACTCGTGGAACCAGGCGGTGGCGGCGCGCGAGGCGGCCGCCACCGTTGTTCACTCGACCTTGAGCCGGGTGATTTTCGTGCCCTCGATGCTGAGGTTGGCCATCAACCCCTGGTTGGTCATCACGATGACGTCGACCGGCGCGGTTGCGGTGTTCAGGTCGACATTGCCGTTGGCACCGGCCTTGACGACGGCCACCGAAGCGTCGACGCCGGCGGTCCAGCCCTGGCTGCTGCGGAATTTATCCAGCGCGTCCTGCGTCATGAACAGGAAGATGACGGCCTTGGATTGAGCACCGATTTGCAGTCCGAACGAGCCGGAGGCGGTGCTGTAGTAGCCGACCGTTCGGCCGCCCACGCGCAGCGCGCCTTCGCCGTATTGGGCGCCGACCATGAAGCCGGCAGCGAGCACCGACGGGAACACCAGCACGCCGCGTGCCTTGTCGACCAGTTCTCGCGAGCCGGGTACCGTCGTGTACAGGCGATTGAGCGTGGCGGTGGTGTCGGCATCGATTTGCCGGGTTTTGTCGGTGCTGGTGACGCTCGACATCGGGGTGGTGGTGCAGCCGGAGAGCACCAGAGTCGTTGCGCAAAGCGCGGCGGCTGACTTGACCAAAAACTCTCTTTTTTGCATTTCGTTCTCCGCGACAGTTCGATGATATGGCCCGCGGCGATGGCGAAGCGCTCTGGCGTCGACATGCCGGCAGGTGTGGCGTGAATGTAGCGTTGCGGGATTTCTGGTCTGGTACTGCTGCATTTTTGCAAATGCGTGAATTCATTATGCGGGTAAATCCCTGCTTGTCAAGAATCGGAGTGCCGGAGATGTGCCGGGATTTTTTTCAATTTCACAAAACTTGACACGCCATTTATATGTTACTAACATGGTCACACATTGGACTATCGCGATGACTACCAGCAGCCGATTTGCCGTTGCCGTACATATTTTGACGCTGCTTGCCAGTGGCGATGGGCCTATCCCGTCGACGTTGATCGCCGGCAGCGTGGGCACCAATCCGGCATTGATTCGCCGGTTGATCTCGCGTTTGGCCGAGGCCGGTTTGGTGGCATCGGAGATGGGCTCGCAAGGCGGGGCTACGCTGGCCAGGCCTGCGGCGAAGATTACGCTGCTGGAGATCTTTCGCGCCGTCGAGTCGACCGATCTCATCGCACTGCATCGCAGCGCGCCGAACCCGGCGTGCACGGTCGGCAAGGAAATCACCGGTGTATTGCAGCGGGTCGCTGAAAAAGCACAGGCAGCGATGGATGGTGTGCTTGCGGATCTGACGATTGCCGACATGCTCTCGCAGGTCAAGGCGGCTGGCCGTCGGGGCCGGCGGTGAATTTTTTTAATCCAATATGTAACCATATTGGTTTCATATTGTGCCGAGCCCGAGGGCATTCGACTTTATTTGTATCGAGGAGGAATTCATCATGAAAATCGCCCTGATTGGCGCAACCGGCAACGTCGGACAACGGTTGACGGACGAAGCGCTGCGCCGTGGCCACACCGTGACGGCGATTTCCCGGCATGCGTCTCGATTGCCGGCAAGCCCGTCGTTGCTCGCGCGTGACGTCGACTTGCACGACAGTGCCGCGCTGGCCGAGGCGCTCGAGGGAAGTGACGTCGTGCTCAGCGCGGTGCGTTTTCAGGACGCGCCGGCGCCGGCTATTACCGGGCCGCTCAAGCGCGCGGGCGTCAAACGATTGCTCGTCGTGGGTGGTGCCGGCAGCCTCGAGGTCGCGCCAGGATTGCAACTGGTCGATACGCCGGAATTTCCCGACGCCTATAAGAAGGAGGCCCTGGCCGGGCGCGATTTTCTCAACGCGTTGCGGCAGGAACCCGAGCTGGACTGGACGTTTGTTTCGCCTTCCGCGTTGTTTGCACCCGGCGAGCGTACCGGCAACTTTCGGGTGGGGCAGGACACGCTGCTCAGCGATGCGCACGGAAAGAGCTGGATTTCGATGGAGGATTTCGCGATTGCCTTGCTCGATGAAGTCGAGCGGCCGCGTCACAGCCGTCGCCGGTTTACGGTAGGTTATTGAATTCATACCATCCGGACGCGAGGGCGGCCATGCCGCAACGAGAAATTCCCGCCGTTTACATGCGCGGCGGCACGAGTAAAGGTGTCTTTTTTCTGACCGACGACCTGCCGGCCGATCCCGTGCGGCGCGACCGCATTTTGCTGCGTGTGATCGGCAGCCCGGACCCCTATGGTCAGCAGATCGACGGCATGGGCGCGGCGACTTCCAGCACCAGCAAGGTTGTGCTGGTTGGGCCGTCGAGCCGGCCCGATTGCGATGTCGATTACCGCTTCGGACAGGTCGCGATCGACCGCCCGCTGATCGACTGGTCGGGCAATTGCGGCAATCTCACCTCGGCGGTCGGCCCGTTCGCGATCGCGCAAGGGCTGGTCGCGGCGCCGCGCGATGGTACGGCCGTGGTGCGTATCTGGCAGGCCAATATCGCCGCGAGAATCATCGCGCATGTGCCGATGCGCGATGGCGAGGTAGTCGAAGAGGGCGATTTCGAACTCGACGGCGTGACGTTTCCCGCGGCGCAGATCCGCATCGAATTCCTCGACCCGAGCCCGGCGCAGGACGCAGAAGGGGCGCCCGGCGGCATGTTCCCGACCGGGCAGGCACTGGACTCGCTGGAGGTGCCCGGCATCGGGCGCGTGGAGGTGACGATGATCAACGCCGGTAACCCGGCCGTATTCATCGACGCGGCGCAGCTGGGGTTGCGGGGCAACGAAATGCAGCGCGACGTCAATGGCGACGCAGCGCTCCTGGCCAGGTGCGAGGCGATTCGCGCGCATGCGACGGTTCGCATGGGGTTGGCGCGCGACGCCGACGAGGCAACCCGGTTGCGGCCGCACACGCCGAAGCTGGCGTTCGTCGCGCCGGCGCTGGCCTACACGGCGTCGAGCGGCAAGGCGATCGAGTCGGCGATGGTCGACTTCAATGCACGCATTCTGTCGATGGGCAAGCTGCATCATGCGATGACCGGCACCGGGGCGGTGGCTATCGCGGTGGCGGCGGCGATACCGGGCACCCTGGTCAATCGGCTGTTGCCGGCTGGAGCGGTACCCGAGCAGGTACGCTTCGGACACCCGTCCGGCGTGATGGCGGTGGGCGCCCGGGCTGAGCGGCGCGGCGACGCGTGGGTAGTGACCAAGGCGATCATGAGCCGCAGCGCGCGGCGGTTGATGAGCGGGAGCGTTCATGTGCCGGCCGCGGTCTGCGCCTGACGGCGGCCAGCCGAGCGTGTTCCGCCGACGCGGGGCCTCGAACCGGTCGCCGGCCCGACACCGATTGCCGGATTGACGTATGCTTGGCGGGTCAGTCAAGCGAATTCAACCCCCACAGGACAAACGAAATTGACTTCCGATGCCTCCCATCTCTCGTCCAAATTGAGTCTCTCGCCGGGTATCTCGGTAGAGCGCTTTGGCACGCGCGTGCGAGTCAACTGGCAGGCCGCGCTGCATCTCGAGGGCAGGGATTTATCGGTGCGCGTCTGGGATATTTCGGTCGACGGGTTGAGCTTTGTCACGGACGCCGCGCTTGCGCTCGGCGCCAGGCTGGCCATGACGCTGCTGATCCGCACGCCCGACGAGTCGGGACAGCGCGTCGCAGTGCCGCTGTCGATTCAAATCTGCAACAACATCCTGACCCGCGAGGGTTTCCGCGCCGGCGCCTATATCGAGACGATCGACGCCGAGCACAAGCAACTGCTGATGGCCTGGATCGAGCGGTTGCAGCCGTCGGGCGAATAGCAGTTCCGGGTTCGAGCGGTGAGGAGGGTGATGGTGCACGCACCGAGCCCAAAGGGCGA
>JAGXBI010000436.1 GCA_018971155.1 Burkholderiales bacterium | reverse complement strand
CCAGACCCGGGGCTTCGTGCTGACCGGGGCGGCGACGCAACGGCGCGCCGAGGCGATGAAACGGTTGGACGCCTGACGCGTCCGCCGGCGCCGCCGCTCACATGTTGATGCGCGGTACCCTGAAGGTGCCGTCGAGCGTTTTGAGCTCGGCGCGGTGCAATGCAGCCAGGGCCGACAGGAATTGCTCGCCGCGCGGCAGCAAGTGGACTTCGACCTGGCGCCGGTCGTGCGCGCTGGGCTTGCGCTTGACCAACTTCAGCTTCTCGCAGCGCGAAACCAGCGCGACAGCGCTGTGGTGCTGTGCCTGCAGGCGTTCGGCCAGCTCGCCGACGGTGGCCCACTCGCGTCCGGGGAACCCCTTGATGTGGAGCAGCAATAAGTATTGCTGGGGCGTAATGCCGGCACGATGCGCGGCGTTTTCGCTAAAACGCAAAAAACTGCGCAATTGATAGCGAAATTCGGAGAGTGCCTCGAAATCCTGTTTGCGCAAATCGGACTGGGGGGGATGAGTCATAGCGGGCTCGTAAGGGGGTCGTTAGCCGCGACAGTGTAACGCCTGGCATCGGCCGTAAACTGCGGCGAGGCCGGAAAAACAACCCGGCGATGCGACGAATTTACTCTTGGGCATTCATTCGGGCCGGCTCGGTTCAGCAGCGCCGGCGCCGGGCGCCTGCACGGAGGCTTCGTCAGGCAGGGGCACGGCTGCGCCACGGCGTTTCGCACGGGGCCGCAAGCAATAAAAATAACGGGAATCGGTCAACAAGGGGTCGGGGAAAGTATCATATAGCCCTTGCGCCGGCCCGATCGGGCAAGCGATTGTGACTGTCACAGACTTGTAGTAGTGTCGCGGCAACGCTTTGGCGCACCGTGCCGCCTCAACCCCCATTTCCCAGACCGAAGATGCGCTTTCAATTGAGCTTGCAGCTGAATGCATCGGCCCAGCGATTGCTGCCCAATCGCTGGGATTTCGTCGCCTTTCCGCTCATTATCGGCCTGATCGCGCTGATCGGCATCGGCGTGCATCAGACTTGGGAGCCGCTTTCGAAGCTGCAGGCCTCGGCGATTTCGCTCGATCCGGCCGAGCTGCCGTGGTATGCGTTGCGCACCATCCTGCGCATGCTGACCGCGATGGTCGTCTCGCTGATCTTCACACTGACCTACGGCACCCTGGCGGCCAAGAACCGGCGCGCCGAAAAAGTGCTGGTGCCGATTCTCGATATCCTGCAGTCGGTGCCGGTACTCGGCTATATCTCGTTTACCGTGACGTTCTTCCTGGCGCTCTTCCCGGGGCGGGTGGTGGGCGCCGAGTGCGCGGCGATTTTCGCGATTTTCACCAGCCAGGCATGGAACATGACGTTCAGCTTTTACCAGTCGCTGCGCACCGTGCCGCGCGATCTGGACGAGGTCGCGCGCAGTTTCCACCTGAGCGCCTGGCAACGGTTCTGGAAGCTCGACGTGCCATTCTCGATGCCCGGGCTGGTGTGGAACATGATGATGAGCATGTCCGGCGGCTGGTTCTTCGTGGTGGCCTCCGAGGCCATCACCGTCGGCAACAGCACCATCACGCTGCCGGGAGTCGGCTCGTACCTTGCTCAGGCCATTGCCGAGCGCAATCTGCACGCCATCGGCTGGGTCATCGTGACGATGGTGGTGGTCATTTTGCTGTACGACCAATTGCTGTTCCGCCCGCTCGTGGCCTGGACCGACAAGTTCCGCATGGATCAGACCAGCGCGCAGGACGAGCCTGAGTCGTGGGTGCTCAACCTGGTGCGCCGCACGCGACTGATCCAGTTCATTCTGGGGCCGTTCGGCGCGCTCTGGCGGCGTTTCATGCGGCTGCGCTGGCGCGCGGTGCAGGGCGGTCGACCGAGCGCGCCGTGGCGCGCGCCGCTGCCCGGCATCCTCGGCAACCGGCGCGCCGGCGACATTCTGTGGGGCGGCGTTGCGCTGGCGCTGACCGTGGCGGTCGCCGGGTGGGTCATCTCCTATATGAGCCGCAGCGTGACCTGGGGAGACATCGGCTATGTCGTGCTGCTGGGCGTGATCACACTGCTGCGCGTGACGCTGCTGATCGCGCTGGCCTCGGTGGTGTGGGTGCCGATCGGCGTGATCATCGGCCTGCGCCCCTCGCTGGCGCAAAAAGTCCAGCCGCTGGCCCAGTTCCTCGCGGCGTTCCCGGCCAACCTGCTGTTCCCGGTGTTCGTCGTGTTGATCGTGCATTTTCACCTGAACCCCGACATCTGGCTCAGCCCGCTGATCGTGCTGGGCACGCAATGGTAC
>JAGXBI010000435.1 GCA_018971155.1 Burkholderiales bacterium | reverse complement strand
AATTTTCACACAGTTACCGCAAGAGAAATTTATTCTATAGAATCTTTTTTTATATACATTGATTCTATTGAATCTTTTTCAAGCAAGGCAATATGCGGTGCGTTTTTTCATCGTAGAGTTGACGCAGACGCTCAATGAAGCCATGTTGCAGCGCGGCGTATTGCCGCACTTCCCTGTCGTTCGATGGCATCAAAGGCAATCGGAATCGTCATATAAATTCAATAAATATCAACAATTTATTGATCCTGAGCAAAGATTATCCCGATAATCGCCGCGTCCTTTTGACGCACGCTGCACCGTAGCAATACCGCGAGCGTTGTCCTACGCTTGTCTCGTCTGCCTCGCGCAGAGCGTGTCGACAACGGTCGCCACGCAACGCTTTTTCCGCAGTCGAACAACCATGGCCCCCGCCCTATCCGCTTTCGACCTGGCGCGCATCCAGTTCGCCTTTACCGTTTCGTTTCATATCGTATTTCCGGCGCTGAGCATCGGCCTGGCCAGTTTCATTGCCGTGCTCGAATGGCGCTGGCTCAAGACCGGCAAGGCTTATTACAAGACACTTTGCCTGTTCTGGTCGAAGATCTTTGCCGTGGCCTTTGCCATGGGCGTGGTCTCCGGCGTGGTGATGAGCTATCAGTTCGGCACCAACTGGTCAGGTTTTTCCAGCTTCGCCGGCCCGATAACCGGCCCGCTGCTGATGTACGAGGTCATGACGGCGTTTTTCCTCGAGGCCGGCTTTCTGGGCATCATGCTGTTCGGCTGGCATCGCGTCAGCGCCCGCGCGCATTTTGGCGCGACGCTGACGGTGGCGCTCGGCACGTTGATTTCCACCTTCTGGATTCTGGCCTCGAACAGCTGGATGCAAACGCCGCAAGGCTTCAAAGTGGTCGACGGTCATGTCGTGCCGGTCGACTGGTTCAAGATCATTTTCAATCCGTCGTTTCCGTACCGGCTCGCGCACATGGCGCTGGCGGCGTTCATTGTCGCCGCGCTGGTGGTCGCCGCCACCGGCGCCTGGCACCTGCTCAAGGGGCGTCGCGATCCGGCGGTCACCAAGATGTTCTCGATGGCGCTCTGGCTGCTGCTGATTCTCACGCCGATCCAGGCACTGGTGGGCGACCAGCATGGCCTGAACACGCTCAAGTATCAGCCCGCCAAGATCGCCGCGATCGAAGGCCTGTGGAACACCGAACACGACGGCACCGCGCTCAACCTGTTCGGCGTTCCCGACATGAAGGCCGAAACCACTCGCTATGCCATCTCGATTCCGCATCTCGGCAGCCTGTTGCTCACGCATAGTTGGGACGGCGCCATTCGCGGCCTGAAGGATTTCCCGGCCGCCGATCGCCCCGACTCGACGGTCGTGTTCTGGAGCTTTCGCATCATGGTCGGGTTCGGCCTGCTGATGATCGCGATGTCGGTGCTGGGCTGGGTGCTGCGCCGCCGGCACAAGCTGTACGAAGCGCGCTTGTTCCACAAGTTCGTGCTCGCCATGGGGCCGACCGGTTTCATCTCGCTGCTGGCCGGCTGGGTCACCACGGAAGCCGGCCGCCAGCCATGGGTCGTGTACGGCGTGATGCGCACCTCGCAGGCCGTCTCGCCGCTGAGCACGCAGCAAGTCGGGCTCTCTCTCATGATCTTTGTGATCGTCTACTTTCTGGTGTTTGGCACCGGCGTCTATTACCTGCTCAAGCTGATTCGCTCCGGACCGGCGTTGCCGGGCCAGGCTCAGCCGCATACCTCGGGCAATTCGCCCAGCCCGCGACCACAGGCCGGCCAGCTGGCCGATGCTTGAGACTTTTCGAATAACGAGGCAAAAATGAATGTCACTGTCATATGGGCCGGCATTATCGCGCTCGGCTTGTTCATGTATGTGGTGCTCGACGGGTTCGATCTGGGCATCGGCATCCTGTTTCCGCTGTTTCCCGATGCACGCGAACGCGATCTGATGATGAATACCGTGGCACCGGTGTGGGATGGCAACGAGACCTGGCTGGTGCTTGGCGGCGCGGGATTGTTCGCGGTATTTCCAGTGGTCTATTCGACCGTGCTCTCGGCGCTGTATCTGCCGCTCGTCTTTATGCTCGTGTGCCTGATCTTCCGTGGCGTGTCGTTCGAGATCCGCGCCAAGGCGAATCGCACCAAGCCGATGTGGGACTTGGCGTTCATCGGCGGATCGGCGGGTGCGGCCTTTTTCCAGGGCGTCGCACTGGGCGCCTTCCTGCAAGGCATCCCGATGGCCGATGGCCGATTCGCCGGTGGCGCCTTCGAATGGCTCACGCC
>JAGXBI010000434.1 GCA_018971155.1 Burkholderiales bacterium | reverse complement strand
CGGCCGACTCCGCCGCCGTGCGCATATCGCGCCAGGGCCTGGCGCAAGGCCTGCCCGAGGTTGGCGCCGCTTGGCACGCTCACGCGCAGTTCGTGCCGCCCTTCGAGCACGCAATCGACGATGCGCGGCAGCAGTGGCGGCCCATTATGTGCAAACGGAGAAGGTTGCCGGGGCGTCATAGGCGAAAGTCTCCGCGCTCTTCGAGCAATGCCTTGATCTGCTTTTTGACGATCTTGCCGTAGCCCGACTTCGGCATGGTGTCCCAGAAAACAAAGCGGCGCGGCCATTTGTACTTCGCGATGCGCGCCTCGAGATGGCCCAGCAGCTCGCTAGCCTGCGCATTCATGCCGGCCTTGGGCACGACCACCGCCAGCCCCGATTCACCCCACTTGGGATCGGGCACGCCCAGCACGGCCACTTCCGACACCGCCGGGTGGGTCAGCAAGGCCTCTTCGATTTCCCGCGGGTAGACGTTCGATCCGCCCGAGATGTACATATCGGAGGCACGCCCGGTGATGTACAGGAAACCCTGCGCGTCGACATGGCCAATGTCGCCGGTATGGAACCAGTCGTGCTTGAAGGCCTTGGCGTTGGCTTCCGGATTGTTGTGATAGCCCATGAACACGGCCGGCCCGCGCACGCAGATCTCGCCGGTCTCGAACGGGGCAAGGCGCTTGCCCTGCTCGTCGAGAATGGCGATTTCCATGCCGATGCGCGGCTGCCCGCAGGTGCCCAGGCGGGCATCGGGCGATTGATCGTCGTCGGTATGCAGCCACGGCGGCAGCACGGTGATGTTGCCCGTGACTTCGCCCAGTCCGTAGTATTGCACCAGCACCTTGCCGAGCTTGCGCAGCGCGGTCTTCTGGTCGGCCCGGTACATCGGCGCGCCGGCATAGATGACGTGCCGCAGCGAGCTGTGATCGTAGCGGTCGACCGACTCGTGCTCGACCAGCATTTTGACGATGGTCGGCACCGTGAACATATTGTCGACCCGGTGCCGCTCGACGGCCTGCCAGACCGCCTCGGGCTCGAGCTTTTCCGATGGCATCAGGATGCTGGCCGCGCCGCGCGCGGTATTGACGATGGCGTGAATGCCCGCGCCATGCGAGAGCGGGGCCACCACGATGGAGCGGCAGCGATAGGTCAGCCCAGGCATCAGGTCGGCCAGGTGATTGGTCACCACGAACGCCATCTGGCCGTGCGAGAGCATGCCGGCCTTGGGGTGGCCGGTGGTACCGGAAGTGTAAAAGAACCAGAGTGGATCCTCGTGCTCCACCTCTGCCTCGGCGGGCGCGGCGCCGGCATGACGCGCCAGCAGGTCTTCGTAATGGTGCTCGCCGGGACGCGGCGCGCCGATCGCGATGACGTGCTCGAGCCCCGGCGCAGCCGCGCGCACCGCATCGACGTGCGCCTCGAAGCCCTGGTCGTAGAGCATCACGCTGGCGCCGCTCGATTGCCCGAGATAGGCCGCCTCGGCCGGCGTGATGCGGAAGTTCGTCGGCACCCAGACGGCGCCGAGCTTGAACGCGGTCCAGGCGCTCTCGAAAATCGGCAGGTTGTTGCGCGAGTGCACCAGGATTTTGTCGCCCTGGCGCACGCCGAGCTCGCGCAGCGCCGCCACCGCCGCATTGACGCGCGCATCGATTTCACCCCAGCTCCATTGGCGCTCGCCGATGATCAGGCCGGGTTCGTCGGGGTAACGGCGCGCCACGTCGGACAGCAGCCGCCCCAGATTCATGACTTTCTTGAGCATGTGGTTCGCTTTCTTTTCTTTCCTGGTCCTGGATACGGTCAAACCGCCTCGAGAATACTGACGTAGTTGGCCACGGCCGCGCCGCCCATATTGAACACGCCCGCCAGGCGCGCCCCGGGGATTTGCATTTCACCGGCGCTGTGGGTGAGCTGCATGGCCGCCATGACGTGCATCGACACACCGGTCGCGCCGATCGGATGCCCCTTGGCTTTGAGCCCGCCCGAGGCGTTGACCGGCAGCAGTCCATCCTTTTCAGTCAGCCCCTCGGCGACGATGCGCGCGCCCTGCCCACGCGGCGCCAGCCCCATCGCTTCGTATTCGATCAATTCGGCGATCGTGAAGCAGTCGTGCGTTTCGACCAGCGACAGGTCCTTGAGGGATACGCCGGCTTGCGCCAGCGCTGCCTGCCAGGCGCGCTCGCCACCCTCGAAGGCGAGCGGGTCGCGCCGGCTCAGCGGCAGATAATCGTTGACCTGCTGCGCGGCGCGAAAGCGCACCGCATGGCGCATGCCGCGCGCGGCCTCGCCGGCGCTGACCA
>JAGXBI010000433.1 GCA_018971155.1 Burkholderiales bacterium | reverse complement strand
GATGCACAGACGGCACCAGCCGCGGCCCAGACGCCGGCCGAACGGCAGCCCGGGGTCCGGCGTGGCAAGGGGCGCGGCAATGGCGGCGCGCGCGAGCGAGCCGGCAAGGCGCCTCGCCAGTCAGGTGCGGCAAAGCGTACGGACGACAATATCTTCGCCTATGTGACCTCGGAATCGTTCGATAACGACAATAACGGCAGCGGCGTGCGTGCACCGATGCTGCGTCGAGGACGCAAGCCGGTGGCGGCCAAGCGGGTGCTCGCGCCGGATGACGAGACGCCGAAGTTGCACAAGGTGCTGGCGGAAGCCGGCATGGGCTCGCGCCGCGAAATGGAAGAGCTCATCATGGCCGGGCGGGTGTCGGTCAATGGCGAGCCGGCCCATATCGGTCAGCGCATCATGCCGACCGACCAGGTCCGTATCAACGGCAAGCTCATCAAGCGAAAAATCATTCAGCGACCACCGCGTGTGTTGCTTTATCACAAACCGGCGGGGGAGATCGTCAGTCATGCGGATCCCGAAGGCCGGCCGTCGGTTTTCGATAAATTGCCACCGATCAAATCGGCCAAATGGCTCGCGGTGGGCCGGCTGGACTTCAACACCGAAGGCCTGCTGATATTGACGACCTCCGGCGATCTGGCCAACCGCTTCATGCATCCCCGCTATGCGATCGAGCGAGAGTATGCGGTTCGCATCATGGGTGAATTGACCGAGAGCGCCCGGCAGCAACTGCTCAAGGGAGTCGAACTGGAGGATGGCCCGGCAAACTTCCTGCGTCTGCAGGACGGCGGAGGCGAGGGCTCGAATCGCTGGTATCACGTCGCCCTGGCCGAGGGGCGCAATCGAGAAGTGCGTCGAATGTTCGAGGCCGTCGGCCAGATGGTCAGCCGGCTGATTCGGACCCGACACGGTCCGCTGACGTTGCCGCGTGGCTTGCGGCGAGGCCGTTGGGAAGAGTTGGACGAGGCGCAGGTCCGGGCACTGCTCAACGCGGTCGGCATGAAAGCGCCGGGAGCGCAGCGCGGCGACGAACGACGTCCGGGCGATAGCGGCGCGCCACGCCGGCAGCCGGATCCGATGCAAACTGCACTAGGTTATTTCGGCAAGGAACCCGGCTTTGGCCAGCAGCGTCGCGGCGGCGGTGGCGCCGCCTGGGGTAATTACTCGCCATCTCGTGGTGCCGAGACACTGACCCGGCACCAGGGAGGGCGTGGGCGAGGCGGCCGGGGCCGGTCCGGCTAGCAGCGTCGCCGAGAGCCCCGGTAGCTGCGGCCGACGAGGCGGGATTGAGCCCGCTGCGCGGTCGCTGGCGTTGCAAATCGGGCCGAAAACATATAAAATCAAAAGATAAGCTAGTTTGCGCGTTGTGCAATATTTCCAAGAGCGCACCTCATGCGCAAAGAGGCGAGGAAAAATGGGCGTTCCGCCCATTTTTTTTTGCTTTTGCCGAAAAGCGCCCCGGTGAGTGTGCGGCATGCGATGGAGCCGATGAAAATAGGGCATTGACGCGAATTTTCAAAGGGTGAGCGAATTTGCAGCTGTCAGAATTGATCGAGACGACCGTCATCGGGTTAGGTTATGAGCTGGTCGATCTGGAACGATCCGGGGGCGGGCTGCTGCGCGTCTTTATCGATCAGCCGGCCGGCGTGGGAATCGACGATTGCGAGAAGGTCAGCCGGCAATTGTCGCATGTGCTGACGGTGGAGAATGTCGATTACGATCGGCTGGAGGTGTCCTCGCCCGGGCTGGACCGGCCATTGCGCAAGCTGGCCGATTTTGTCCGTTTTGCGGGTTGCGAAGCCGCAGTGACGCTGCGCCAACCTGTCTCGGGCCGCAAGCAGTTTCGTGGCATCCTGCATCCCCCCGTGGATGAAAGAATAAACCTGGAATTCGAAGGAAAGGACGGCCCGGCGATGCTGGAGTTTACGCTGTCGGATATTGACCGTGCGCGCCTGGTGCCGCAGATTGATTTTAGGAGTCGCAAACGATGAGTCGCGAAGTGTTGTTGTTGGTCGATGCGCTCGCGCGCGAGAAAAACGTCAATAAGGACGTCGTATTCGCCGCGCTGGAAGCGGCGCTGGCCTCGGCCACCAAGAAACGCTATCAGGAAGATGCCGATATTCGCGTGGCAATCGATCGCGAGAGCGGTGAGCACGAGTCTTTCCGCCGCTGGCTGGTAGTGCCCGACGAAGCGGGTTTGCAGGAGCCGGATCGCCAGATACTGTTGTTCGAGGCGCGTGAGCAGATTCCCGACATCGAGGTCGACGACTACATCGAAGAGCCGGTCGAGT
>JAGXBI010000078.1 GCA_018971155.1 Burkholderiales bacterium | reverse complement strand
GAGCGAGACCTGCTTCAACCATCATCGGAGACGAGGTTTACCTTCCTATGCATAAATTCGCGCCAGGAATCCAGGGCACCCAACACGAATATCGTGAATTCTCAATCATCGGCGACGAGCAGATCGCCGCGTGCAAGAGCACGGAGAAAATTTCCGACAGCACGATGCTCGGGCAGTTTTCCGGGGCTTCCAGCGATCTGCGCAACGCGAAAACACCTGAAGAGCGCCAGATGCTGGTGCGTACCATGCTGCGCACGCTGGGCTTTAACTGGCTGTGCTACTGCCGCTTCACGCAGATCGGCGAGATGGTCAGCGACGCGCTGTACTACGGTACGTTTTCGCCGGCCGGCTGGCCCAAGCGGTATTTCGCCGAGAAGCATCACGAGGTCGATCCGCGCCTGTGTTTCGCCAGCCGTTACGAATGGCCATTGATCTGGGATCTGTCGATCCTCGCCAATGCCCGAGAGCACGGCCGCGACTCGTTGCGCACGCAGCGCTTTATCGAGGATGCCGAGCGTGCCGGCATACGCAGCGGTGTGACGTTCGGGCTGGTCAATCCGCGCAATCTCGACCACAGCGTGATTCATTTCAGTTCGGCGACGCCCGGCAAGGGCTGGATCGTCGACAGCGTGGTCGGCCAGGCCTACGCGGTGGGCCTGAGCCTGCACGAGTTTTTGCTGCATCACGTCGCCACGCCCAACCTGGCGCACGACATGAGCGGACTGTCAGAGGTGCAGCGCAACATTCTGAACTACATCACCAATGGCATGAGCGACAAGGAAATCGCCGATCAATTGAATATGTCGATTCACAACGTCGACTACCACTTGCGGCAACTCAAGAAGCGCTATGGCGCGCAAAACCGCGTGCAGCTCGCCTACATCACCGGACGCTTCCTCTCCAACTGAACGACTACAGGACCCGCCCGTGCGCCCGCCCGAATTCCAGAACCTCGCCGATGCCGCGGCGCTGCCTCGCCTGAGCCAGCCGGTCGCGCAAACCCTCAATCGCATTTATGCGTGGCCGGACTCGCTGGCGTGCCGGGTGCGGGACTTCCTGTTTCATTGCCGCTGGGATTATGGCGCGCGCCTGGCGCAGCCCGCTTGCACGTATCGCTTTCAGTGCGGCCCGGCCACCGGCTGGATGCTGCTCGAGGCGTGGGCCGAGCGCATGCTCATCGGCGACGCGGCCCACCCCGACGTGCCGCAGGACCTGCGCTACGCACTGGTCTCGGACGCATTGACGCCGTGGCTCGACGCGCTGGAGAAGCTGTTGCGCCGCCCGCTCGAGCTGCTGCCGCCGGGCGACGCGCAGCCGCCGGGCTCGCCCGAGGACATCGGCTGGCTGCGCTTTCATGTCACGCGCGAGGCGGCGCCCGAACCCGCCCAGGACGGCGCCGCGAACCCGAGCGCCGAAGCGCCCGAAGACTGGCACTGCTATGGCGCCCTGCATTTCGACGACGATCGCTGGCTCTCGTTGGCCTGCGCCGAGCGCGAACCCGCGGCCAGGCCGCGCCACCGGCTCGGCGCGTTGCCGGTCGCGCTGGTCTTCCGGCTCGGCACCACCCGGCTCTCGCTGCGCGAGATGCGCGGCATCGCGCAGGGGGACATCGTCGGCATCGAACAGTGGGTATCCGCCGGCAAGGCGCTGGTGTGCAAAGCCGTGCTGCCCGGCGAAGTGGGTCTTGTCATCACGGGCAAGATCGGTGGCAAACAGATCTCGATCGAAAAAATCCAGGAGGTTTCCTTGAATGAAGAGAACAGCACCATCGCGGCCGAAGCATCCGAGCCCGGCCAGAACACGCTCAAGTCACTCGACGCGATGGAGGTCGAAGTCAGCTTCGAGCTGGAAAAACGCACCATGACGCTGGCCGAGTTGCAGGCCTTGCGCGAAGGCCACATCGTCGAGCTCGAGCAGCCTCTCAATCAGAGCCGCGTGCACATCCTGGCCAACGGCGCGCGGGTCGGCCATGGCCACCTGATCGCCGTGGGCAACAAGCTGGGCGTGCGGGTCTCCGAATTCGCAGGCACCCATCATGCCCGGTAACCTGCCGAATCCGGTCGCGCTGCTCGCGCTGATCGCCGTGCTGGGCGTGGCGCCGTTCGCGGCGCTGATGATTACCAGCTACACCAAGCTGGTGGTCGTATTCGGCCTGATTCGCGCGGCCCTGGGCATCCAGCAGGTGCCCCCCAACATCGTGCTCAACGGCATCGCCATCATTCTGTCGATATACATCATGGCGCCGGTCGGCATGGATGTCACCGATGCGTTGCGGGCGGCCAATTTCTCGATCAGCCAGAACATGACGATCGACGATGTCACCACCGCCTTCAGCGTCGCCGAGCCGCCCATCAAAAAATTCCTCGAGCAGCATACCGCGGAGCGCGAACGCAATTTCTTCCTGAAGTCGGCCACCAGCATCTGGCCGGCCGCGCGCGCGCAGACGCTGCAGGCCGACGACCTGACGGTGCTGGTGCCCAGTTTCACGCTCAGCGAATTGACCAAGGCGTTTCAGATCGGCTTCATCATCTACATCGTCTTTGTCGTGGTCGATCTGATTGTCGCCAATGTCCTGCTCGCGCTCGGCATGCAGATGATCGCCCCGACGACGATCTCGGTGCCGTTCAAGCTGTTGCTGTTCGTCGCGCTCGACGGCTGGTCCGTTCTGGTGCACGGCCTGATTCTCTCGTATCGCTAGGATGCGGGGACGCGATGCGGCGATCGGACTCACGCGGACTCGGCTGGCGCGCCTCGGCGGTCATCGTCATCCTGCTGATCGGGCGCATCACGCCGGCCGCGGCGTGGGGCACGCACCCGCTGATCGTCCTGCCGGTGCATGCCGATCGCCCCGCCGATGCACATGTGGTTGACGCCTCCGTCGTCGCCTACGCCGCCCCCCGCCAGGACCCGCGCGCCGAGCCCGCCGCCGAGCGTGCCCTGCGGCGGGCAAGATTCGAGGCGCTCGCGGCACGGTGCGCGCCGCACATCGGCCCGCTGACGCTGGCCGCGCTGGTGCGGGTCGAGTCGAATTTCAATCCCTATGCGATCGGCGTGGTCGGCGCGCATCTCAGGCGTCAACCGAGATCGCTCGCCGAGGCCGTGGCCACCGCGCGCGCGCTGGCCGCCGCGGGCTACAACTTCAGCCTCGGGCTGGGTCAGATCAATCGTCACAATCTGGCCCGCTACGGCGAGAACTACACCACCATTTTCGACGTATGCCGCAATCTGCATGCCGGCGCGCAGATCCTGGCGTCGTGTTATGCCCGCTCGGTGGCGCGCTACCCGACCCGGCAAGCCGCGTTGCGCGCAGCGTTGTCGTGCTACTACAGTGGTAATTTCACCACAGGGTTCCAGCAGGGATATGTCACGAAGGTCGTCGACAGCGCCGCGGCCCAGGCAGGCGTCGGCGTGCCCGCGCAAGCGCCGCCAATGTGGACGATAAGCCGCCCCGCGCCGGCGCATCCCGATTCGCCGGGGGCGATCGCGCCCATCCCGATTGCCCGGGGTTTCGCGTCGACGCCGGCCCCGGGCGCCTGCACGCACGGCGACCAGGGTCAGGTGCTGCTCATGACATGTCGTGCCAATGCGGCGGGGCTATGCATGCGGTGTCTACATACGTCTCCGTGAATACCATTCCAGGCAATCATTTCGGCGGTCTTATTACCGCGGCGCAATAAAGAATATAAAGCCTAGAAATTTAACTGAAATATTTTTTGGTTATGATTTAAACTTGCTGCACAACGAAGCAAAGACCACTACAGCGAAGGTTGCACGATCTGCAGCCTCACCAGAAAAACGCTTCGAGTGCCAAACCACGAATACGGGAATGCAAGAGAGCCCGCCGCCCATCGGGCGGTGATTGTCACGCAACCGCAGGCCGGTCCGCAGACGGCGCACGGTGCGAGCCAGTCGGGTCACACAACCGCGTTTCCGTCACCCCGCCGCCGCCGCGCGGCGTCCCCGCGGAGCCGTTGCCATCCCGGCGCGTTCGATTTCCGTGCCTGTCGGTCACATGAATCATTGCGACCCCGCCTGCCCTTGAAGGGGCATTATCATGGCGTTGGTGCATTCTCTTCCCCGCGAATCCTCAGCGGCTCCCCTGGCTGGCGC
This sequence comes from Burkholderiales bacterium, assembly GCA_018971155.1. Classification (GTDB taxonomy): domain Bacteria; phylum Pseudomonadota; class Gammaproteobacteria; order Burkholderiales; family Burkholderiaceae; genus Pandoraea. The sequence goes on along the minus strand of JAGXBI010000078.1, from coordinate 7,686 downwards.
TGCCGCGCCGCGGCCATGTGACCTCGATGCACCGGCCGGCATGCCGGAACTGGTCTTCTGCGATGAGATCGACCTCTCGATACATCAATTCCGGCATGGTCTGAGGCATCCGCCGTTCGGGGGCCGCGCCTCGATCGCCGCCGAACTCGATTCGGCACGCAACGCCAAGGAGCGCATTCGCGTCATTCGCAGCATGCTGCACATCATCGGCTTCACCTGCATGACCTGCGTGACGCTGCAACTGATCGACGACGAAATCGTGCGCGCCTTTTTTCTCAATTGCGGGGTATCGCCGGATTTCTTCCAGAGCTATTTTCGCGACGGCTTTCATCGGATCGACCCTCGCCTGGCCTCGGTGTCGAGCGTCGGCTTGCCCATCATCTGGGATCTCGGCACGGTGCACGATACGCTGCGACGAGGTTCCGACCCGGTGCGAGGCCGCGCCCTGAGCGCCGCGCTCGATCGCCACGGCATGCGCAGCGGCCTGATGTTCGGCATGCCGCTGCCGCGCACCAATTTGCATACCGTCATCGGCTTCAGCGGCCCGCAGCCCAGCGGCGACTGGATCGGCGACAGCACGATCGGCCAGGCCATGACGCTGGGCCTGGCGATTCACCAGAACACCAACGACTACGTGCGCGCGCTGGCGCAGCAAAACGGCACCGCCATGCTCTCGGAAATGCAGCAGCGCATTCTGGCGGGGCTGGCCGCGGGCCTGAGCGACAAGGAAATCGCGCAGCGCCTGCACACGACTTCGCACAACGTGGACTATCATCTGCGGCTGCTGCGCAAAAAGTATGCAGTGAGCAATCGCGCTCAACTGGCCTATACGGCAGGACGCCTGGGCCTGGTATAACGCGCGCGCCGATCCGGCACCCGGTCGATCGGGTTGCCCGGCGCGATAAGAGGCGCACTGGCCGGCGTGCTGCGCCCCGACGATACGGGCCGCCCACCTGCGCCGCCAAAGATCAATGCAGTTGCGCCTCGGCAAGATCGGCCACGAAAGCGTCGATCATGGCCTTGCGCACGCCCGGCATGCAGATCACATGGCTCCAGCCGTCGGCGGTCGCCAGTTGCCACTTGAAAATGAGCCGCTCGGGCGGCGCGGCAAGCATCACCGTCAGTGCCTGCGGATTGCGCCAGGCGTCCCAGCCGATGCGCTGGAGCTCGCCGTGCGTGTAGGCCGCCAGCGCCATGCCCTGCTCGGCGCGGCGCTTGAGGCCCATCACGCCCCAGCGCTGAATGGCGTGCCACAAAATAAGGGGCAAGTGGCCGTTGCGCGAGCCGCTGATGGTGCGATCGATCGACCCGGTGTAGTTCGCGCTGCTGCGCACACGCTCGATATCGACGCGCTTGACGATCACCACGCCCGACGGCATCGGCGAGCCCAGAAATTTGTGACCGCTGACATTGACGCTGCTGGCCCCATCCTCGAAGTCGAATGGCCAGCGCGGCGTCAACAGTCCGGCGTAGGCACCCGCGAGCGCGCCGTCCGCATGCACGTGAGACTCGCGCACGCCAGCCGCTTGCAGCGCACGCCGAATGCTCGCAACGCTGTCCCTGGCCTCGGTCATGGTGGTGCCGATCGTCGCCACCACAATAGCTGCCGTCGAGCGCTGTGGCGCGGCCAGCCGCTCGAGCGCGGCGTAATCCATCTCGCCGCTCGGCCGCGCCGGCACGGCCACGCCGCGCATGCCGAGGAGGTGAACGTTTTTCGGCACGCTGTAATGCGCGGCACTCGAGTAATACACCGGCGCGGACGGATATTTTTCGCGCGCCACATACAGCGCATAGAGGTTGCATTCGGTGCTGCCGTTCGTGACATACCCCCAGTAGTCATCGTCGGGGGCGCGAAACAGTTTGGCAAAAAAGGCGACGACTTCCTGTTCGAAGTCTTTGGTGTTCATGCCGTGCCAGGTACGGACAAATGGATCGCCGACATTATTGAGCAATGTGCGCATGAGCGGCTCGAGTCCGGCAGAGTCGTAATCGAGGGCCGCAGGAAAGCCGATGAACCGCGTCCGTTCGTCCGAGAGCCGCTCGGACAGCGCCCGCAAGCGCATCTCGGTCAGTCCATGCAACGTCGAGGTATCCAGATTTTTCATTGTTCCGGGACAGTACAGGCCTGCTCCCACCACCCTTCTCGAAGAGACTGCGCCGCGGCATGCATTGCGCGGCGGCACGCACGAGCGCGCGAGCGCATCCCGATGCTCCGATTCTGAACGCTATTCTTCATGCACTTCGTCCGGGTCGCAATGCACGGGATTCGTAGCCCGGGCGCGGATATCGCGCCAATAGCAGCATCAAACTACAAGATTCTGTATATCGCGCAACGCTTCGGACGGGGCGCCCGCGCGGGCGATGCACTTGCCATATGGAAATCACAATTCGCGCGATTGTTCGCCGGACTGGCGATCGGCAGCCTCCGGTCGCAGAAAACTACGCAAATCTGTATGTCGATACGGGAAGTAACGGACGTGCAGTGACGCGACGTTGCCCGACGCGCCACCAAGACACGTAGTTTCCGGCCGAATTTACGCGCCGGATTACGAAATATTCCCGCCTTGGTCGTGCCGCTATTGCCTATATTGCTAACGATCTTCCGTCAAGACCGAAAAGCACAACGATAGCGAGGACCTCATGCAACAGGCACTTGCACCACTGGTCAATAGCGCAGAGATGCTGGCGTATAACGTCTTCGCTGCGCGACGTCACGATACCCATACCGCTCCCGGCAAGCTGGCCGCGCTGCTGGGCACGCCCCCCTCCGAACATTGCAGCGCCCGGGAAAAACTCGACCGCAGGGAATCCGACATGGGGGCCGGCACCATGGCCGCCGAGGCGATCGGGCTGCTCATGCGCATCGCCAGCGCACACGGTGTTTGCGATCCTGTCGCTCGAATTCATCATCACGAGCCGACCTATTCGGCAAGCGCCAAGCAATGCCATATGCCAAGCGGCGTGCTGGTGCAAAAGACGCTATCCCTCAAATGCGGCAGCGACTACCTGCTGACCACCGGTGTCGGCGCCTGGCATATCAGCCGCCAGGCCCAGCGAGTCCTGGTCGCGCAAGGCTGTCTCCCGTCGTCGGCTGGCAACAGCTTCACGATCAATCCAGCCTCGTTCGATGTCGCGTCCGAACTGCTGCTCGCGCCCGGCATGGTTTCGCCGTTCCTCAAGCCCGGACTTGCCTCGCGGCTCGAACGGGTGATCATCCTGGAACCGGTCGACCTCGACGAGGCGCAGTTCGCCGTGTCGTTGTCGCTATTCGAGAGCCTCGTGCTGCCGGCGCGGCATTTTGTCGGCATCGTCAGCGACTACCTGAGCGCGGCGCTGCCGCATCTGCCTCGGCGTATTGCTCGCCTGCCGCCATCGCCACAGGCGTCATGGGCGACGCCAACTGTTTCCGCCTGATGCCCAGGCGCGGTTCGGTACACACGTAGTAGTCGCCGGCGGCAGTCCGCGGGCAGAGCATCGAAAGCCCCTCGACCGCGTCGAAGAACTGCGCGCTTTGCTCCGCCCGCGCGCGCAGCTCCGCGGCTTGCAACGCCGCCTTGTCCCGGCGCAATGCAAGGTTCTCTTCGATGCGCCGGGTCATCTGCCCGAGCAGATGCGTGGCGGTGCCCTCCGCGTCGGCGAAATCCTCGAGCCCCGAGACCAGGTTGCGAAAAGCGCTTTGCACATCGCCCTGCGCGACGTCGTGATGCGTCAGGCGACGTGCCTCGTCGAAGTAGCCGAAGCGGCTTTGCACCTGATAAAACGCCGTGACGAACACCAGGAAGCGCGTATAGGCCTGGCGGTAGCTCTGTTCGAAGAAGGCGCTCGCCTGCCCTTCGTCGATTTCCCCACGCACTGTGCTGCCCAGGCACGCTGCGGCCAGCGTGGCGCTATACATCGCCAGATGCACGCCACTGGACAGCAGCGGATCGAGAAAGCACGCCGCATCGCCCGCCATGAAATAGCCGGGTCCGGCAAACGCGCTCGAGCGATATGAATAGTCCTGCTCGCTCCTGACCTCGGAGACCAGGCGCCCGGGGGCGGTAATGCGCGAGATCAGATCGGAGGCGGCGATGCAGTCCCGATAAATCTGCTTGAGCATGGCGCGCCTGCGTGCTGCGACGTATGCGTCTTTGCGCAGCACCGCGCCGATGCTCATGGTGCCGTCGGCCAGCGGAATCGCCCACAGCCAGCCGTCGGGAATCGACGCGACGGTGATCGCGCCGTCGCGCGCCTCGGCGGGTTGCGGGACGTCGCGCCAATAGCCCCACAGCGCGATGTGCCTGAACACCTCGTGCATCTGCCGGTTTTTCAGATAGCGCGTGGCCATCAGGCCACTGCGACCACTGGCATCGATCAGGTAATCGAAGGCGATGCGCTGCATCGCCCCATCGCGCCCTGCCCATTGCGCGGCCACCGGGCGCTCGCCGCGAAATTCCAGCTCCCGCACATTGGCGCCCTCCGCGACGTGCGCGCCAAGGCTGCGCGCGTGCTGCAGCAGCAGCGCATCGAAAGCCGCGCGAGACACCTGAAAGCTATGCTGGTAGCAGCCGCGCAGCTCGCCGAAATCGAGCGTCCACTGCTCGCCCTGCCAATGCAGATAGGCTCCGGGCTTGCGCATAAACCCATGCGCCTCGATCGATTCGCGCGCGCCGAGCAGCTCCAGCACCTCCAGGCACGAGGGCAACAGCGACTCGCCGATGTGGTAGCGCGGAAACATGTCGCGCTCGAGCAGCACCACATCGATGCCGTCGCGCGCGAGGAAGCCGGCGGCAGTCGAGCCTGCCGGGCCGCCACCGACCACCAGAACCTGCGTACGTTGGGGAATTTGCATCAGTGATTGACTCCGGGAATCCCGTTGCGCGCCGTCACAGCATTTCAAAGCGCGCCTGGAAAAAGCGCAGATGCTTGGGCTCGTGCACCAGCTTCAGGCCCCGCAGCGTCTCGCGGCGACGATGGACGCGCTCGATCGCCAGCGCCACCAGATCGAGGTGCGACTGGGTATAAACGCGCCGCGGAATCGCCAGGCGCACCAGCTCCAGTGTCGCGGGGTTATGCTCGCCGGTCTGTGCGTTGCGCCCGGCCGAGAGAATGCCACGCTCGACCGAGCGAATGCCCGCCTCCAGATAGAGCTCCACCGCCAGCCGGTGCGCCGGAAATTCGGTTTGCTCGATATGAGGCAAAAAGCGTCGGGCGTCCAGGTACACCGCGTGCCCGCCCACCGGTTCGACGATCGGAATGCCGCGCGCGCGCAATTTTTCGCCGAGATATTCGACCTGCCGGACGCGCGCATGAATGTGCTCTTCCTGCACCGACTCCCGAATGCCCAGCGCCATCGCTTCCATGTCGCGCCCGGCCAGGCCGCCGTAAGTGTGCAACCCCTCGTAGGCCAGCGCCAGATTGCTGGCCTGCTCGTACAGCGCGTCGTCGTTGACGGCCAGCCAGCCGCCGATATTGACCAGTGCATCCTTCTTGCCGCTCATGGTCGACGCATCGGTCAACGCGCACATCGCCAGCAGAATGTCGGCCACCCGCTTGTGCCGGTAGCCGTCTTCACGCTGCTGGATGAAATAGGCGTTCTCGACCGCCCGGGCCGCATCGAGCACGATGCGGATGCCATGCGCGTCGGCCAGCTCGCGCACCGCGCGCAGGTTGGCCATCGAGATCGGCTGGCCGCCGGCCATATTCACGGTCGCCGCCAGGCTGATGTAAGGAATGCGCGCGGCACCCACGCGCTCGATCACGGCATCGAGTTTGGCCAGATCGACGTTGCCCTTGAAGGGCATGGCGCAGGCTGGATCGTAGGTGGCGTCGACGACCACGTCGACGAAGGTGCCGCCGGCCAGTTCCTGGTGCAGGCGCGTGCTCGGGAAATACATATTGCCGGGCACATAGTCGCCGGGCTTGATCAGCATCTGCGAAAGTATGTGCTCCGCGCCACGCCCCTGATGGGTCGGTACGATATGGCGATAGCCGTAGTACTCGCGCACGGCCGCCTGCAGATGATAAAAATTCTTGCTGCCGGCATAGGCTTCATCACCCAGCATCATGCCGGCCCATTGCCGGTCGCTCATCGCGGCGGTGCCGCTGTCGGTCAGCAAATCGATGAATACATCCTCGGCGCGCAGCAGCATCGGATTGTAGCCGGCCGCCTCGATGGACTGCGTGCGTTCGGCCAGGGTGGTAGTCTTGAGCGGCTCGACCACCTTGATCTTGTAGGGCTCGACACTATAGAGCAGTGCGTCGCTGAGGGGGGGCATGCGCTCGTCCGGCATGAGTCACTCCGTGCATGAATCGCGCGCCGCGGTTGCGCCGCACGCAGGGTGTTCGCCTTGCCGTCGCGTTCGATCACCAATCATGAACCGCCGCGATCGTGCAAAGTGCCCACTGTCAGCGTCATTCTCTGCGGCGCGCTCACGCGCTTCAATCCGGCAGATGCGTAGTGTTTGAGAGTGCAACGCATGCTTTGCCCCTCTATCCCACGCATCTTCGCAGACCGTGCTCCAACCTAAGCCTCGGCCACATGGCGCTGCGCATGCGCGATGATTTGATCGAGCACGGCCAACTGGCGCTCGCGCGGCCAAACTGAGCGCAAATCCGGGTCGTAGGGATCCGTCAACACCAGCCGGCCGTCGCTGAACACACCAAGCTCGAAGTCGTTCACGACCGTCTGGCCGTTCTGAACGAGTTCGCGAATGCGCCGGGCATCCGCCAGCGTGCGGTCGTTGAAATAGGGGCTGTCACTGACCACGTCGTGCCGATTCTGGCTCGTAATCAAGCCCCCCTGGCTGACGCTCTGCTCGAAGCGGTCATAAATGGCAAATGGTTGCCCCCATACCGTGATGGCATGAGGCACGGTCATCGCGACGACGGGATATCCTTCAGCCTCACGCCTGTCGAGTTCTGCTTTCTCATCATCGAGATACTCCCGTCCCAGCGACGGCGTCAGCACACCGATCACCTTGTCCTTGCCAAAGGTGAAAGCAACCTTGGCCCCGCCCGAGCCAAGGCGCGGCCCGATTACATCGTCGATTGTCACTGTGCGTTGCGCACCCGCCGCATCGGTCATCGCCACGCTACCGTCATCGCGCAGGTCCAGCGTGTAATCGACCGGCGCCTGCGGTTGCGGACTGAAGCGGTACCACGATCCTTCGCCATCCATCACCACACTACGGTCTTTTCCCATGCGCAACTCGAAGTCCGGCGCGAGTACGTCGGTATTCAGAATGTTGGCCAAACGTTGTGCATAGGCGCTCGGGCCGCCATGGCCCGCATAGTCAGCGGCCAGCAGGATGGGTTGCCCGTCCGTCCAGTCGAGGTCGATGTCAAGGGCCAGCCGGTGAGGGCTCAGCGTATCGCCCTCCCGGTCGAAGACCGCCCCTTCCTCATCGCCCGCAGCGAACACCTTGACGTAATCGGCTTCCTGGCCAAGCGTTGGCATGCGCACAACCGGCACGCCCGCCGGCATGTAGCTCAGATCAGCGTACGCCAACGGTTGCGCCCGCCAGTCGATCTCGAGACGCTGCGGCGGCGCCGCTATCGAAGTGCCGGCCGCGCCACTCGATTCCCGGGCCGCGATATTCCGTTGCGCGCTCGCGATGATGCGGTCGAAGAACGCATGGAAATCGGCCAGCAGCCGTGCAGCGCTGCTATGCGTGAAGAGTCCCGGAAGCTCGATGTCGTGCAACA
>JAGXBI010000077.1 GCA_018971155.1 Burkholderiales bacterium | reverse complement strand
ATGCGGCGTGCATCGCTTGTGCGCCCACACGCGAGCAGCGCGATGCCGGCCAGCGCGTTGTCGTACACGAAGGCGGCGTGGCGCAGGGCGGGCGCCAGCGGCGGCTGGCCTGGCGCGGCACGGTAGCTTTGCAGAAACAGCGGGCCGTGGCCGGGCACGGCAGCGACTTCATCCGCGAGCGTGCGGCAACCTTCGCTCAGCAATTGCGCCTGCGCAGCCGGGCGGGCCGCGGGCGGCGCGGTCGACGCGGCAAACACGGGCTGGCAGGCGAGCGCGGCGGCCAGTGCCAGGAACGCGGGCAAGGCGCGCAGGGCGGCGGCTGTCACAGCAGGGTGCTCAAATGGTTCCACCAAGACTTGCCGGCATTGACCTCGGCCCAGCGCCCCATCGCGCAGGTGCTCTGCGGTGAGCCGCCATTGCCCAGGCGCAGCGGCTTGTTGAGTTTGGCGATCAGATAGATTTCATTTTTCTCAACCGGCGGAAATGGCACCAGGTAACGCGCCTGCTCGCCGGCCGGCGCGCTGGGCAGGATCTGCGCCACCGTCGCCTTGAGCGGGCCGGCCACGCCATCGACGTGCACGGTCAGCGGCGAGCCGGGCAGCAGGGCATCGCTGAAGCTGCGCGGAAATACCGCAACAACGCGCGAGTCGTCGCAATTGGTGGCGCGAATCAGGGTTGCCCCGGCGGCCACACGCGTGCCCGGCGGCGCCAGCACCTGTTCGACCACGCCGCTGTCGAACGCCTTGATCGGCATGTTGGTCAGGCGATCGAGGCGGTCCTGTTCCTTGGCAATCAGGGCATTGATTTGATCGCCGGCGCTTTGATACTGGGATAGCTGGGCGTCGAGTTGAGCGATCTCGGCCTTGAGGCTGTCGCGCCGTTGCATCAGCGTCGCCACGGATCCGTCGGAGGCCCCATTGAAAACCTTGTGGCGGACCGCCGCGCTCTCGCTGCGCGCGTTCTGCAACTCGGCCTGGGCTTGCTGCTCGTTGCTCTGAAGCACCGCCAATTGGCTGCGCGACGAGTCGGTGTAAGCCTGGCTGACCGCACCCGCCCATTGCAGCGCCTGGTTGCGGTTGACGATGGTTTCCTGATGATCGACCTGCGCTTTTGCCATTGCCACTCGCGATGCCAGCACTTGTTCGTTGGTGGCATGCGTGCGTTGCAGCGCGGCCTGGTATTTGGTTATCTCGTCATTGGTGGTTGCCAGCAGGGTTTGATCGGCGGTGAGCTTGGCCTTGGCGGCATCGTAGTGCTGCTGGTTGTCGAGCTGCTTGCCGGTCAGGTCGACCAGCAGCGAGCGATCGACATTCGGATTCTGTACCGTCATCAAGGTATCGCCCGCATGGAATTGGCTACCGACCTTGACCTGCTGGGCGGTGACGATGCCGTCGGCCGGAGTGGTAACCAGGCTGACCGGAGCGTCGATTACGGCGCGCTCGGAGCTGTGCGAGAACAACGTGGGCAGCATCATCGAGAGCAGCATCCAGACAATCAGCAGAGCCACGCCGTAGCCGGCCACGCGGGGTATGACGCGCCATCGATTGAGCGTGGGTACTTCCAGTGGATTCGACTGCCTGGCCAGCAGGATGTCCTGGGCTTGCAGGCGGCTTACCTTTTCCAATTCATTGGGCATAGTTTCCTCTTTGCCACGTTCCGGCCGAGCGTCGCGCAAATATCGGGTCCGCACCCGGCGCGTCGACGCAGGCGCTGCGATTCGTCGGTACAGCGTCATCGTTGCGGCGGCGCGCAGGGTGGTTCGCGCGGTGCCGGCCCGGCGGCTATCGCTCGGACACGATGACAGGTGCCTGGGTCGAGGCCTGGCCGGTGCGCGCGGCGTTCGGCTCGACTGCGGCGATGAATGGCCGTGAAATCACGGAATGACGTTTGCCGCGGTATTACGAGTTTCCGGTCGGCGATGTAAGACTAATCAAAAGGATTTTGTGATGCTGTAAAGATATGTAAATATATTTAGATTTGCTAATTATTATATGAATTTAAAGTCTTGATCGATGATGTTTTGCGGGATATATGCGGTTTTAAATGCATTGTTAGAACAACAAAGCATCGACAAAATGAATCGATCGGTCACCGTATTTGCACCGCCGGCAGGCCGCCGGTTTTACGTTTTGTAACAAACAGGGATTTGCCGCGAAGATGCCTGAGGTGAAACCGGGCTTGCGGCACCGTCGCGGCATCGGATCGATCGGCAAAGTCGACCGGCAAAATAGACCGACCTGCGAGACCGGCATCATTACCGGCGAATTGCCTGGAAATACATAAAAAAAACAATGCTGTAGGGCTAAAGAATGGATCGACCGATGCCGTCAAACAGACGTCTATCGCTTTTCTCGCCTTCGGGTTGCTGGCTCCTCTACCGCATATGCTCACCACCTATAACTTCTGGCTAGTGGCGCTGTCACTGGGTGTGGCAACACTCGCGTCCTATACCGCGCTTGATCTGGCGGGGCGGATTTCGCTGCTGGCGCCCTCGCGCGCCCGGCATGTCTGGCTTGCCGGCGGCGGGGTGGCGATGGGCGTGGGCATCTGGTCGATGCACTTTGTCGGCATGCTGGCGTTTTCGCTGCCGATTCCGCTTGGCTACGATCTGGCGATCACCAGTGCATCGCTGGGCATTGCGGTCCTGGTGTCGTGGTTTGCGCTGTTCATCATCACGCGCGCCAAGCTGAGTCCCCCGCGCTTGCTGGCTGGTGGCGTGCTGATGGGGCTCGGCATCGCCGGCATGCATTACTTGGGCATGGCGGCCATGCGCATGTCACCCGGCATTCGCTATGAGCCGAGCCTGGTTCTCGCCTCGATCGCGATCGCCATCGGAGCGTCGAGCGCCGCGTTATGGCTTGCCCAGGTACTGAGCGAGACCGGGCACGGGCACGTGCTGAAAAAACGTGTGGCCGCGGCGCTGGTGATGGGCCTTGCGATCACCGGCATGCACTACACCGGCATGGCGGCGGCGGACTTCCCGCTGGGTTCGATCTGCGGTGCGGCCAACGGCGTCAATTCTCAGTGGCTGGCGACCACCGTCACGCTATTTACCTTTGCGATCCTGATCGTCACCCTGATGCTGACGCGGTTCGATGCGCGCACCACCTTTCTGATCGGTTCGGTGTCGTTGCTCAACGGCCAGATCGTGCGCATGGCGACTTTCGACATGCTGACCGACCTGCCCAACCGGCGCACGCTGACCGAGCGCTTCGAGTACGCGATCCAGTCGGCCCGGCGTGACAACAGTATCGTCGCCGTATTGTTCATGGATCTCGACGGTTTCAAGACGATCAACGATTCGCTCGGGCATGCGGTCGGCGACGAAGTACTCAAGGCGTTCGCGCGGCGTTTGCTCAAATGCGTGCATGGCAGCGACATGGTCGCGCGCCTGGGGGGTGACGAATTCGTCGTGCTGCTGGAGAACGCCACGTCGGCGGCCGAAGTCGAGGCAACGGCGCAAAATCTGCTCGAGCGCATGCGCCGGGGCGGGTGGGCCGACGGACAGCCGCTGCAGGTGACCCCCAGCATCGGCATCGCGCTGTTCCCGCAGGACGGCGATAGTGCCGACGTATTGCTCCAAAATGCCGACGCGGCGATGTACGAGGCCAAACGCAGCGGTCGCGGCACCTACCGCTTTTTCGAGTCCGGCATGAACGATGCGGCGGTGCGTACGCTGCAGATTCAAAATGCGCTTTTCGACGCGCTCGAACAAGGCTACTTTTCACTGAATTTCCAGCCCAAATTCCGCGGCGACTCGGGCAAGCTGGCCGGGGCGGAGGCGCTGCTGCGGCTCACGCATCCCGAGTTCGGCTCGCCGCCGCCGCTCGAGTTCATCCCGGTCGCCGAGCGCTCCGGGCAGATCGTGCAGATCGGTTATTGGGTCGTGCGCGAGACGTGCCGGCAAATTCGTGACTGGGAGCGCAGCGGCCTGTCGCCGGTGAAGGTGGCGATCAATTTGTCGCCGCGCCAGTTGGTGCAACCCGAACTCGTGAGTACCATCGTCGGGATCATGCGCGGCGAGCGCGTCGCCTGCGAGCGCGTGATGTTCGAGATCACCGAGACGGTGGCCATGCAGGACGCGCCGCGCACTGTCGAAATGATCCGGGAATTCCAGGATCACGGTTTCGAAATTGCGATCGACGACTTCGGCACCGGCTATTCCAGCCTGGCCTATCTGCAGCGGTTTCGCGTCAAACAGCTCAAGATCGATCGATTCTTTACCAACGGGCTGGACGAACAGGGCCTCGAGGGCGGGGCCATCGTGTCGGCCATCATCGCCATGGCGCATTCGCTCGATATGGACGTCGTCGCCGAGGGCGTCGAGACCGCCTCGCAACTGGCCAAGCTCAAGCATCTGATGTGCGACGAGATGCAGGGCTTCCTGCTCGGCGAGCCGCTGAGCGCCGGGGCGTTCGGCGATTTGCTGCAGCAGCGGGCGGTGCCGGCGTAGGTCGGTCGCCGGCGCTGGGGCGGCCAGCGGCGCGCTGCCCGCTCGTGCCTGCGCAATCATGCCAACGCCGCGGCGGGCCGTTTTACACTATGATTTTTGCCCGAGGACCTGCCGATGCCGATTTTGCGTTTTCAAGCGTTTGCCGTGGGCGAACCGTGTTGCCATGTGCGCCGCGCCCTGCGCGGCGCGTGCCGGGCGAGGCTCGCATGAGCGCGCTTGCCCCGACCATTGCGGAGCTGGCCGACGCGTTGGCCGCTGGCCGCACCACCAGCGTCGCGCTCACCGAGCAGGCGCTCGCGCGAATCGACGTCCACGCCCGGGCGGGCGGTGCCGCCTTCATTGAAGTCGACGCCGACGGCGCGCTGGCGGCCGCGCGCGCGGCCGATCAGGCGCGCGCCGCGGGGTTTGTGGGCTCGCCGCTGGCGGGACTGCCCGTGTCGATCAAGGACCTTTTCGATGTGCGCGGACAACGCACGCGGGCAGGCTCCAGAGTGCTCGACGATCGCCCGCCCGCCCAGGCCGATGCGCCGGTGGTGGCGCGCCTGCGCGCGGCCGGCGCGGTGCTCGTCGGACGCACCAACATGAGTGAATTCGCATACTCGGGCCTTGGTCTGAATCCCCACTATGGGACACCCCGCAATCCATTCGATCCGGATTGCGTCACCGGCGGCTCGACCTCGGGCGGCGCGCTGAGCGTGGCCGGCGGCATGGCGGTTGCCGCGCTTGGCACTGACACCGGCGGGTCGATCCGCATTCCATCGGCTTTTTGCGGCCTGACCGGCTTCAAGCCGACCGCGCGCCGCGTCCCCATGGATGGGGGAGTGCCGCTGTCGACCTCGCTCGACTCGGCGGGTCCGCTGGCCCGCTCGGTGGCGTGCTGTGCGGCATTCGATGCCGTGCTCAGTGGCCAGACGCTGGATACCCGACCCGCCACGCTGGCCGGGTTGCGGCTGTATGTGACAAACGACTTCGTCGGCGACGGGCTCGATCCGGCGGTTGCCGCGGCCTTCGAGGCGGCGCTGGCGCGCTTGTCGCGGCAGGGCGCGCAGGTGATTCCCTTTGACTTTCCCGAACTGCTGCGTTTGCCGCAGATCAACGCCGGCGGCGGTTTCAGCGCGGCCGAGTCGTGGACCTGGCATCGTGCGCTGCTGGCCGAGCAGGGCTCGCGCTATGATCCGCGCGTGACCGTGCGCATTCGGCGCGGTGCCCAGCAAAGCGCGGCCGATTACATCGAGTTGCTGGCCGAGCGCCGCGCCATGCAGGCCAGCGCCGCGCAGCGCCTGCGCGAGGCCGATGCCTGGCTGATGCCCAGCGTGGCGATACGGCCGCCGAGGCTCGACAGTCTGGTGCGCGACGAAGATTTCTTTGCGATCAACGGGCTGGTGCTGCGCAACCCCAGCGTGATCAACTTTCTCGACGGCTGTGCGATATCCCTGCCGGTGGCGCAGGGCATCGGCTTAAGCGTGTGCGGCCTGTCGGGGCACGATGCACGCATACTGCAGGTGGCCGGCGCCCTGGAGGCCGCGCTCGCGCAGTAAGGCAGGGCAGCCCGGGGTTACCTGGCTTGATCAAGGTCAAGCCAGCTCGCGACCGGAGCTTCTAGACTGAATGCGTTCAGTCGTCGAGCACGTTGGGCAACGCCAGAAGCGGGAGGGACGATGCCGTACGAATTCACTGCGGACCTGCCGCTCTCGGTGCGCGGGCATTTGCCGCAGCACGCCCAGGAGATCTATCTGGCTGCGTTCAACCATGCCTATGCGGCGCACGCGGGCGACGCCGATCAAGAGGAGATCGCGCGCCGGATCGCCTGGGCAGCGGTCAAGCGCGGCTACGTCAAGGATGGCGACGTTTGGGTAAGACGGGCGTGACCCACGCCATCGCGCTGCACGCGTCGGCGCGAGCGCATGCCGGGACAGCCGGTGTTCGGGAGCCGGAGATGGACAGCGAGTTGGCGTCGAGCGCGCCCGAGGCCGGGGCGCCGGCGGGGCACGGCAGCGACCGGTACCCGTTGGATCACGGCTATCTGTTCTCCGCGGCCGGCGTGGGCCGCAAGATCGATGCGGCGACAGCCATTGCCTGGCTGGGGCGCGAGGCGCCCGAACGCGACGAATTTCTCTGGCTTCAATTTCACGATATCCCGAGCGTGCTCGACGGCTGGCCGGTGCAGGACGTAACGCTGCCCGAGGCCTTTGGCGAGACCCTGCGCGAGGGCTCCCGCTCGACGCGCATCGAATCCATGCAGAAATCGATGATCGCGGTGGTCAACGACGTCGATTATGACTTCACCCGGAAAAAGCCGCTCGCGGTCGCTACCCTTTGGCTCAGCGCCGGGCCGCACTACCTGTTGGCCGTGCGCAATCAACCGTTGCGCTCGGTGCAGCAGGTGCGGGCAGATGTCGAGGCCGGAGAAATTTTCCACAGCCCGCTGGCCTTGCTGATTCGCCTGCTGCAGGAGCAGGCCGACGTGTTGCGCGCGATCGTGCGCGGCGGCTCTCACACCGCCGACGAGGTGGAGGCCCTTCTGCTGGGCGGCCAGTTGCCCAAGCGCGCCAGTCTGGGGGGCATTCGCCGCGATCTGGTGCGGCTGCGCCGGTTGCTGGCGCCTGAGCCGGCCGCGCTGTTTCGCCTGGTGAATCGCCCGCCGCGCTGGGTGCGCGACGAGGATGCGCAGGAGCTGCGCCGCAGCGCCGAGGCGTTTTCCCTGACGCTGCGCGACATGGCCGGGCTGCAGGAGCGCATTCAGCTGCTCGAGGAGGAAATTGCCGATCGCGTCGCCGAGCACACCAACCGCAGCGTGCTGATCCTGACCGCGGTGACGGTCATCGCCCTGCCGATCAATTTGATCGCCGGATTGCTCGGCATGAACATCGGCGGCCTGCCGTTGCGCATCAACCCGTACGGCTTCTGGATTATCGTGGCCATCTCAGGCTGCCTGACCGGTCTGGCCGGCTGGTTCGTATTTTGGCGGGGGCGCGATTGAGGGCCGAGCGAAGCGGCTTTGCCGGGGCAGGGCCTGTCGTAGGCCACGACGCGTGAGTCTCGCTTCAATTTCCGGGCGTTTTCCACAATAATAGAGCCCGCCGCGCTGCGGGGCGGGCCGATTTTCCGTTCGGTTCGCCGCCGCAGCGCATTTTTTTGTTGAATTGCGCGAATTTGGTAGTAATCTCGGGTTTTTTCAGCGTCCGGGTCCGGGCAAATGCGACGCTCACGGGCCGGCCAGCGGGGATCGAACGATTTTAAAAAAGCGGAGAACGGGATGAAAAACAGGGTCATGCTGGGCATCGCCATGGCGATTGCCTGCACGTTGCCGGCGCTGTCGGCCGCAGCCAAGGACACGACGCTCAATGTCTACAACTGGTCGGACTATATCGCCAAGGACACGATACCGAATTTCGAGAAGGAAACCGGTATCAAGGTACGCTACGACAATTACGACAGCGACGATACGCTGCAGGCCAAGCTGCTGACCGGCAATTCCGGTTACGACATCGTCGTGCCGACCAGCAACTACGCGGGCAAGCAGATTGCCGCAGGCATTTTCATGCCGCTGGACAAGTCGCAACTGCCCAACCTGAAGTATCTCGATCCGCAATTGATGGCGCTGGTGGCCGGCGCCGACCCGGGCAACAAGTACGTCGTGCCCTGGGCCTATGGCACCACCGGCCTGGGTTACAACGTGACCAAAGTGCAGCAGATCCTCGGCAAGAACGTGCCGCTGGACAACTGGGACATTCTCTTCAAGCCCGAATATATCTCCAAGCTCAAGAGCTGCGGCGTGTCGGTGCTCGACGCGCCGGACCAGATGTTCGCCGCGACCCTGCATTACATGGGACGTGATCCGAACAGCACCAATCCGGCCGACTACCGCGCGGCGCTGGGCGTGCTCAAGAAGATCCGCCCGTACATCACCCAGTTCAATTCGTCGGGTTACATCAACGATCTGGTCGGCGGCGACGTCTGCTTCGCGTTCGGCTGGTCGGGCGACGTGGTGATTGCCAAGCACCGCGCGCAGGAAGCCAAGAAGCCGTACAAGATCGAGTACTACATTCCCAAGGGCGGCGCGCCGGTATGGTTCGACGTGATGGCGATCCCCAAGGATGCGCCGCACAAGGAAGCCGCGCTCAAGTGGATCAACTACATCGAGACGCCGCAGGTCCATGCGGCGATCACCAACGCGGTGTACTACCCGAGCGCCAATCTCGAGGCGCGCAAGTATGTCAGGAAAGACGTGGCTAACGATCCGGCCGTCTATCCGCCACCCGCGGTGCTGAAGACGTTGTTCTTGCTGAAACCCCTGCCCATCAATATTCAGCATCTCGAGACTCGCTTGTGGACCGAGTTTAAAACGGGGTATTGAGTCGCGCCGCGCGGCGCGGCGAGGTGTTTCAAGCGTGTTTCAAGACAGCCTCCGGCGTGCCGGGGGCTTTTTTCGAGTTGAAGAGGGTGGAGTCGATAATGAATGAACCGGCATCGATGCCGCGTGAGTCGCAGGCCGAACGCGCCAGCCATTTCGTCCAGATGGTCGGGGTCGTGAAGAAGTTCGGCGAGACAGTGGCGGTGCGGCACGTCGATTTATCGGTCAGAAAGGGGGAACTGTTCGCCCTGCTGGGCAGTTCGGGTTGCGGCAAGTCGACGCTGTTGCGCATGCTTGCCGGCTTCGAGAGCCTGACCGAAGGGCAGATTCTGATCGATGGCGAGGACATGGCCCGCATGCCGCCTTATCGCCGGCCGGTGAACATGATGTTCCAGTCGTATGCGCTGTTCCCGCACATGACAGTTGAGAACAACGTCGCGTTCGGCCTCAGGCAGGAAGGATGCGACAAGGCGGAAATCCGCGAGCGCGTCGCGGCGGTGCTCGAACTGGTGCAGATGACGCGCTTCGCCAAACGCCGGCCGAACCAGCTCTCGGGCGGCCAGCAGCAGCGCGTGGCGCTGGCGCGCAGCCTGGTCAAGCGCCCCAAGCTGCTGCTGCTCGACGAGCCGATGTCGGCGCTGGACAAGCAGATTCGCCAGCGTACCCAGGTCGAGCTCGTGAATATTCTCGATCAGGTCGACGTGACGTGCATCATGGTCACGCACGACCAGGAGGAGGCGATGACCATGGCCGATCGCATCGGCGTGATGAGCGACGGCCTGATCGTGCAGACCGGCTCGCCGCTCGACGTCTACGAGTACCCGAGCACCCGCTTTGCCGCGGAGTTCATCGGCTCGACCAATCTGTTCGAGGGCACGGTCAACGAGTCGGCCGCCGATCACGTGCTGATCGAAAGCGCCGAACTGATGGTGCCCTTGTATATCAACCACGGTATCGGCAGCCCGTCCGGCGCGCAGGTCGCCGTCTCGATCCGGCCGGAGAAAGTGGTGCTGCGCCGGTCTCGGCCCGACGCCGCGCACAACTGGGCCGAGGGCGCCGTCACGCACGTCGTCTATATGGGCAGCTATTCGCTGTACCACGTCGTGATCGACTCCGGCAAGACCATCGTCGCCAACGTCTCGAGCCTGGCGCTGGCCGATATGGGCGCGCCGGAGGTCGGCGAGCGCGTGGCGATCAGCTGGAATTCTCAGTCAGGCGTGGTGCTGACGCAATGAAAAATCAACCATTGGTCAAGCGCGGCTGGTTGTCCGGCCGCTCTGTCGTGATCGGCGGCCCGTTCCTGTGGCTGCTGCTGTTTTTCTTCGTGCCGTTCGTGCTGGTGGTCAAGATCAGCTTCGCGGATTTGCGTCTGGGGATTCCTCCCTACACCGATCTGGTGACCTTCAAGGACGGCGTCGCGCATATCGCGATTTACTTCACCCACTACGCGGAGCTGTTCGCCGACAGCCTGTACTTCGAGGCGTATCTGAGCTCGCTGAAGATCGCCGGCATCTCGACCCTGCTGTGCCTGCTGCTGGGCTATCCGATGGCGTACTACATTGCGCGCTCGAATCCGGCCACGCGCAACCTGTTGATGATGGGAGTGATGCTGCCTTTCTGGACTTCGTTCCTGATTCGCGTGTATGCGTGGATCGGCATCCTGAAGAACAACGGGCTGCTCAATAACGCGCTGATGTCGATCGGCCTGATCCACCAGCCCATTGCGCTGTATCACACCAATACCGCGGTCTATATCGGCATGGTCTACTCGTACTTGCCGTTCCTGGTGATGCCGCTCTATGCGCACCTGGTCAAGATGGATTTCACGTTGCTCGAGGCAGCCTACGACCTGGGCGCGCGGCCCTGGAAAACCTTCGTTCACGTGACCCTGCCGCTGTCGAAGAACGGCATCATTGCCGGTTGTTTGCTGGTCTTCATTCCGGCCGTCGGCGAGTACGTCATCCCTGAACTGCTCGGTGGCGCGAACACGCTGATGATCGGCCGTGTGATGTGGGACGAGTTCTTCAGCAACTCCGACTGGCCGATGGCCTCGGCGGTGACGTGCGCAATGGTGCTGTTGTTGCTGGTGCCGATGATGCTGTTCCAGTATTTCCAGATGCAGCAAGTGGAGCAGCGCCGATGATCAAGCCCAATCGCACCCTGCAGTCGCTCTCGCTGGGCATCGGCTTTCTGTTTCTCTATATTCCGATTCTCAGCCTGGTGGTCTATTCGTTCAATGCATCGGAGCTGGTGACGGTGTGGAGCGGCTTTTCGCTCAAGTGGTATGCCGCCATGTGGCACGACACCGAGTTGATCAACGCGGCCTGGCTATCGTTGAAAATCGCCCTGATGACGGCCTTCGCCTCGGTGCTCATCGGCACCTGGGCCGGCTTCGTGCTGGCCCGCATGGGGCGCTTTCGCGGCGTGACCCTGTTCAATGGCCTGATCAGCGCGCCGCTGGTGATCCCGGAAGTGATCCAGGGCATCTCGCTGCTGCTGCTGTTTGTCGAGATGGGCAAGCTGCTCGGCTGGCCGTCGCAACGCGGCATGTTCACGATCTGGATCGGTCACGTGATGCTGTGTGTCTCGTATGTGGCGATCATCGTGCAGTCGCGCCTGCGCGACCTCGATCCGGCGCTGGAGGAGGCCGGTCTCGATCTGGGCGCGACGCCGCTACGGGTGTTCTTCAGCATCACGCTGCCGATCATCTCGCAGGCGCTGATCTCGGGATGGCTGCTGTCGTTCACGCTGTCGGTCGACGATGTCGTGACTTCGGCGTTTCTCTCCGGGCCGGGTTCGACCACGCTGCCGCTGGTGGTTTTCTCGCGCGTGCGGCTCGGGCTCAACCCGGAAATGAACGCACTCGCGACGCTTTTCATTACCGTGGTGACGATCGGCGTGGTCGTTGCCAATCACTTCATGCAGGCGGCCGAACGCCGGCGGGTGGCGCTGGCGGTGTAACGCCGGGGCAGGGTTCACGGGCGGCGCGTTGC